>JACQUN010000081.1 GCA_016210285.1 Chloroflexota bacterium | reverse complement strand
TCGTCCAGGATGAGGATGGGCGGGTCCAGGAGAACCGTTCGCGCGATGGCCAGCCGCTGGCGCTGGCCTCCCGACAGGGTCACCCCCCGCTCACCCACCCACGTCTCGTAGCCCTGGGGGAGCCTGGCGATAAAGTCGTGGAGCTGGGCGATGCGCGCCGCCTGCATCACCTCCTGGGGGGAAGCCTGCGGCCTGCCATAGGCGACGTTCTCCTGGATGGTGGCCGAGAAGAGAAAGATGTCCTGCATCGCGATGCCCACGTTGCGGCGCAGGGAGGCCAGGGTCATGTCCCGCACATCCATACTGTCCACGGTGATGCGGCCAGAGGTCGCGTCATAGAAACGTGGGATCAGGTGGACGATGGTGGTCTTTCCGCTCCCCGGCGCGCCCAGGAGCGCCACGACCTGCCCCGGCCGAGCCTCGAAGGAGATGCGGCGCAGCACCGGCGCTAACGTATCGTAGGAGAAGCTGACATCTTCGAACCGGATGTGTCCCTCAAGCCGGCCCACGCTGCGGGCACCGGGCCGGTCCTCCACAGGGGAGCGGGCATCCAGCACCTCGTAGATGCGCTGCCCGGAAGAGACGGCTCGGGAGAAGGAGTTGATGATCCAGCCGGTCATCCGCACCGGCATGGTGATGAGGCCCAGGTAGAAGATGAACTGGGCCAGCTCGCCAGGGGTCAAACGCCCCGCCAGGACCTCGCGCCCGCCGAACCAGAGGATGAGGACCGTGGCGATTGCAAAGCCCAGGGCCATCTGCGAGGAGTTGGACGCCTGAAGGCGGCTGGACTCCACGGTGCGCTCTGCCACCTCCCGCGCCTGGGCGCTGAACTTGGCCTCCTCAAACTCCTCGGCGCCGAAGGCCCGCACGACCCGCGCCCCGGCCAGGTTCTCCTGGAGCACGGTCGTCATGACCCCCGTGACTTGCTGCACGTGCAGCCAGAGGGGCCGGAGCGCCCCGCTGATGACGGTGGCGCGCCAGGCCACGAAGGGCACCAGCGCCAGGGTGATGAGGGCCAAGCGCCAGTCAGCGGCCAGCAGGAGCCCGGCGGTGCCACCCACCAGGGCCACCGTCTGGACGGCGCGCAGCATTGCCATGTTGGTGAACCAGCGCACCCCTTCCACGTCGGCGGTGGCCTTGGACATCAGGTTCCCGGTCTGCTGGCGGTCGTGGTAGGCGAAGCTCAGGTGCTGGAGCTTGTCATAGAGGGCATTGCGCAGGTCGTAGGCCACCCGCTGGGATATCCACTCCCCCAGGTAGCTCTGCCCGTAGCTGAAGAGGCCGCGCAGGGCGCTGGCCGCCAGAACCGCCAGGGCCAGCGCCACCAGGCGGCGGAGCTCCCCCGACGTGAGGGCCTGGTCCACCGCGCTGCCCAGGAGCCGGGGCACCGCCAGGGAGAAGCCTGTGGCCGCCAGAACACAGACGTAGGCAGCCAGGAGGCGACTCCGATAGCGCCAGGCCAGGGCGGTCAATCGCAGGAGAATACGCATCTATCGCTGCACCATCGCCCCTCTATGGTAGCATGGCTGCGGGCGGCAAGGAATACGCGCAGCAAAGGGCGATGGCGGCCTTCACGAGCTATGCCTACCCAAGCTGGGAAGCGGGCAAAGGACAGGAGCGGAGCAACGCAGGACGCTGCCACCTCTCCTCTTTTCCATTATGGTTTTCCCTTATGGGGTCCCATCCCATCGGGCGGGCCGCGCCGCCCAGGCATCCCCGGGCGGTCCAGGGGGCGGGGCGTCTCTGATGGCTGCGCTTCCAGGGCTGCGAGGGCTGCCTCCAGGTGGCGCCGGCTGCGCTGGAGAGCCTGCTGGAGTTGCGGGCGGGCCTGGGGCGGCGTCTGCTGCAAAAGGCGCTCCTGGCGTATGAGGTGCCGCTTGAGCTCTTCGCGCAGCATCTCGCGGAGATCCCCCTGAGTCGCTAGCTTGCCGCGCCAGGAGGGCGAGAGGAGAACCGGCGGCGGTTCCGGGCCAGCTCGGTCAGCCGCTGCTCCACCTTCCCCTGCTACGGAGGTCACAGAGAGAATCTGCTGAGTCTGTCGGCCGGGATCTGGGGGTGGCAGGGGCTTGCTCAAGCCAACCGGAACCTGGTCCTTGACCTCTTGCAGGCCAAACACGGGTGTGGCGAGGGTGACGGGAGGGTAGGGACCCTCGTACCCGGCCAGTCGAACCGCCCGCTGGGTATCGTGCTCCACGCGCTCTGCCAGCCCGTCCAAAGCCTCCGAACCTTTGCCCCGCAGCGCGGCGGTCTCCATCTCCTCTCCCCGCGCCTGGGCCTGGCGGAGGTAGTAGCGGGCCCTGGCGCCCGCGGATGGGACGAAAGCCAGAGTCACGCGCTCCCGGGCCAGCTTCACCGGGTAGAGGGCGTCCCCGGGCACCGTGTCAGCCGCCGCAGCCGTCGTGCCCCACCCCGCCACGGCCAGGACGACCAGGGCCGCCGTGGCGACAGCCCAGGGTTTCAGCCAGGGGAGAGCCCACACCCCGGGGTGACGCCGGGCGCGCCGCTGCTCCTGCCGCTCCCTGAGACGCTGGAGCGTGGCCGCCTGGGCTTGCGGCAACGCCTGGACTGAGGCCCCCACCCGCATGGCGGACCAGGCGACCTGCAACAGCGGGCGCAGCTCCTCCGCCGCCTGGGGATAACGCGCAAGACACGCATTGAGCGCCTCTCCGCGGGCCAGGCGGTCCAGGCAATCGTTCAGGATGTCTTCAAACTGTCGCTTCTTCATTCCTTGCCAGCCATGGGGTCTCTCAAAGCGGGTAGCAGCAGCCGGCGTAGGGATTGGAGGGCGGCATGCTGCAGGGCCTTGATGGCGTTCTCGTTCTTTCCCATCACCTGCGCCGTCTCCTCCAGGGAAAGACCGGCGATGAAACGCAGCAAAACCGCCTGGCGCTGGAGCTCCGTCAGACGGGCCAGCGCCCCCTGAAGATGCTGCACATCCATGTTCACCACGGCTCGCCCCGCCACGTCCTCCTGCGCCGGCAGGTCCAGGGCGGATTCCAGGGGGACCGAAGGCCCAGCGCGCTCCCTGCGGCGGAACCGGTCCACCATGAGGTTATGGGCAATGCGGAAAAGCCAGGCGGCGAAGGGTTTCCCCTGCCAGCGGTAGCCACCCAACCCCTCCATGGCCCGCAGGAAGACCTCCTGGGTCAGATCCTCCGCCTCCGCCGGGTCGCCTATGCGCACCACCAGATAGCGATGGATACGATCAAAGAAGAGCTCGTAGATCTGGGCGAAGGCGCCATCATCCCCTTTTTGCGCCTCCCGCGCCAGCGCTTCGATGTCCTGCACGTGGCCTCCCGGCTCCTGCCTCCCCGGGGCAGGAGCGGCCTCTCCCCGTGCACATACTATAACGCTGCACGCCACCCCAGGATACCCCGGCTGTGGTAGAATAGCCATGCATGCCCATGCTCGCTCTCGCGGCTGTTAGCTTGTGGAGCCTCCTGCTCCTCGCCGTGGGGCCGCTCGTAGACCATCACCTTGCAGAGCGGCTGCCGTTCCATGACCACCTCTACCCTGTCCCAGCGGAGCACATCTGCTGGGGGCTGGTTCCTCATCCCCATCACAGCGGAACACCTGCCCAGGACAACCGCTCGGTTGCCCTCATGCCCACTGACGGAGCCGCAGCGGTCGTGGGGCTGGTCTCGCTACCGCTCCTGGCCCAGCTCCTTGCACCCCTGGCGCTGCCTGTGGCGTTTTTCTCACTCCGGCCTCCCCATGATGTGGCCTGGAGAGGCCTGAACTCCGCTCCCCCCCACAACCCCCCCAACCGCTGACCTCCGCTACGGCTCTGGGTCATCAGCCTATCTGCAAAGGAGGTCTGCCTGTGCAACGGGGAATCCTTTCTCTATCTTTGGCCCTCTTCGCCTGTCTGCTCCTCGTGTCCACAGCCCTGGCCCACGAACGCCGCAATGTAGGCAAGTACCAGTTTGTTGTGGGGTTCAGGGTGGAGCCTGCCTTCCTGGACCAGCCCAACGGCATCGACCTGAGCATCACCAACACCGAGACCAAGGAGCCAGTCAACGGGCTGGAGAAGACCCTCAAGGCCCAGATCCTCGTTGGCGGGAAAACGAAGGATGTGGAGCTGCGGGCCCAGTTCGGCAGGCCAGGCGCCTACACTGCCGACATCATCCCCACACGCGCTGGCACCTGGGCCTTCCGTTTCTTCGGCACAGTAGAAGGCACGCCCGTGGACGAGCGGTTTGAATCGGGGCCGGGCCGCTTCAATGATGTGCAACCCCTCACCGAGGCCCAGTTCCCGGAGCAAGCACCCTCTTCGTCTCAACTCGTACCCCTGGTAACCACCGCCCAGCAGGCGGCCCGCAACGCTGAGAACGGCACAACCTCTGCCCGGACCATCGGGGTGGTGGGGATTGTGGTCGGGGCGCTGGGGCTCGTGGTGGCTGGGGCAGGCGTAGCGATAGCCATTCGCCGCAAGTAACCAGTGCAGGGGGTCGGTTCCCGTAGGCTGGGGACCGACCCCCAAGGGGGTCACCCATGACTCTACCCTGGCCTGCAATGCTTCCCTTACCTCCGCCCCATAGCACCGGGCGCACCTGGGACGAAGCGCTGCCTCTGATACTCATGGGGGTGCTGGTGGTCTTCGTGCGAATGAGAAGGGCAAGGGAGAAGGACGAGGAAGAGGTGGAGGAAGAGGAACAAGAATGAAACGAGTCGCTCTTTCCCTGCTGCTGGCTCTTGCCAGTTCGCTTGTCCTGACAGGAAGCGTCCTGGCCCACGCCAACCTGGTGCGCTCGTCCCCACCTGCGGGGGCTGTCCTGGAGCAAAGCCCCCAGGAGGTGCGCCTCTGGTTCAGCGAGCCCTTGGAGCCGGGGTTCAGCCGAATCCAGGTGCTTGACCGGACTGGCGCACAGGTAACAGCAGAGGACAACCGTATTGACCCCTCTGACCCCAAGGTCATGGTCCTGCCACTGAAGCCTTTAGACCCCGGCGTCTACACCGTTTCCTGGCGTGCCCTCTCCCAGGCGGACGGTCATGTGACCAGGGGGTTCTTCACCTTCTCCGTCGGCACCCTCCTACCAGGGGAACAGGGGCAGCAGGTTGCCGCTGGGGCCACCCAGGCCGCCGTCCCTCCGGTGGAGCCTGTCCTGCGCTGGCTCACCTTCCTGGCCCTGGCTGCCCTTGCCGGCGGGTTCGCCTTTGGCCTCCTGCTCAGGGGGCTGGAAACGCAGCGCCGCCGCAGGGCTGAAGGCCAGTCCGCGCTGTCCCCAGGGAAGATGAAAGCGCTGCGCGTGTTCATCTGGGCAGCAGTCCTCCTAGCGGCTGCCAGCATCGGATACCTCTTTCTCCATGCCGCATCCCTGGCTGAAGGCCCTCCCACTCTGGCAGCCATTGGGACGGCCCTGGGCAGCCGCTGGGGCCTGCTCTGGCTGGCCCGTATGGGGCTGCTGGTGGGCATGGCCATGCCCCTGGTAGCTGTCACCAGGGACAGGGGTGCCTGGCCCTGGTGGGCCGGCCTGGGGGCCGCGATCCTGCTGCTCCTCACCGTTACATTGAACAGCCATGCCGCTGCCACGGGTGAAGCGTTCACGATAGCGATGGATTCGCTGCACCTGGTGGCGGCCGCACTCTGGCTGGGAGGCCTCTTCCACTTGGTCCTCGCCCTGTTTCCTGCTCTCTGGGGTGCCCAACAAGAGGCCCGAGGGGCCCTGCTCCGGGCGCTCGTCCCCCGCTTCTCTGCGTTGGCGGTCCCCTGTGTGGCGGTGCTCATCCTGACTGGGCTGTATAGCTGGTGGGTACAGGTGGGGGTGCTCCTCCCTGCCCTGGACACAGCCTACGGCCAGGCGCTGCTGGCCAAGCTCCTGCTCATCCCCCTCATGCTGGCCCTGGGGGCACTGAACCTGCTCTGGGTCCGACCCCGGGCTGCACAGCCCTCTGTCCAGGCCCATTTCCGCACCTTTGTGCGCGCGGAGGCCATTCCTGGCCGTCCTGGTGCTCCTGGCCGTGGGGGTGCTCACCACGCTGCCGCCAGCGCGCCAGGAGCTCGCATCCCGCCCAAGCCCCATCCAGCTCCAAGCCCAGACCGGAGGGGCTACCATCACCCTGCGAGTTGGGCCAGGCCACGTGGGGTGGAATACCTACGAGGTGGAGCTCCGTGACCAGAAGGGCAAGCCCCTCACGGCGGCCTCCGCAGCGGGTTTGCGCTTCATCTTCATGGGAGCTGAACTGGGCCAGAGCCAGGCCCTGCTGGCTCCAGCAGGGCCTGGCCGGTTCCGTGCCCAGGGGAGCGACCTCTCTCTGGACGGCCCCTGGCAGGCCGAGGTCGTGGTGAAGCGGCAGAACGAAGCCGAGCTGCGGACCATCTTCCGTTTTCACGCACCCAGTGCCCGCGTCTCCTCGGTGTCGCCCGCAGTGCGGCTGTCCTTTAGCAGAGGCACCCAGGTGGCCCTGGAACTCCTGGCACTGGGGGCGGTCCTGGTCCTCATCGGCTGGAAGCTGGGGCTTCGCCTCCCCGGGAGACTCACCCTGGGGGTCGGGGCTCTGGTGGAGGTCGCCGGACTGGCGCTCCTGGTCGCGGCCCAGCTTCCCACCCAGAGTGCTGCCTCTCAGCGGAACCCGCTCGTTCCCAGCGAGAGCACTGTCCAGGCTGGCCTTCAGCTTTATACCCAGTACTGTCAGGTGTGCCACGGCCCCGCAGGGCGCGGCGACGGCCCCCTGGCCCCTACCCTGACCCCGCCGCCGTTGGACCTGACAGTCCATGTGCCCCTGCACAGCGACGGGGGGATCTATCGCTTCATCAGCAAAGGGCTCAAAGGCACGGCCATGCCCGCCTTTGAGGGCACACTGAAGTCAGAGGATCTCTGGTCGCTGGTGCACTACCTCCGTACCCTGAAAGCCAAGCTGCAATAGGGCATCACGCACACGCAGTCTGTCCTGTGCTATAATCCTGACCAGACAGCCATGAGTGTTACGGAGCAGTCCCCCCGAAACCAGCAGGACAGGGTCATGGCCTACGGCATCCGCCAGATGGAGGAGCGGGACATCCCCCAGGTGGCGGAGATCGAGCGGGAGGCCTTCCCTGGCATGTGGCCGCCCACCCCACTCCGCCAGGAGCTGGGCAACCGGGTGGCCCGGTATCTGGTGGCCTGGCGTCCAGCCAGCATCGAGCCCCAGGCCGCGCCTCCAGGTCCGGCGTCCGCGTCTCGATCGGGCGCACCGCTCTTCCATCGCCTGGCGAAGGGAGTGCGTGCCGCCCTGGGCGGTTCCCCAGAGGGGCAGGCCTGGGAACCACAGGGGCCGACCGACTTCATCGCGGGCTTCGTAGGCACCTGGTTCATGGTCGACGAGGCCCACATCACCGGCATCGCCGCTCGCAGCCCATACCGGGGGCAGGGCATCGGCGAGCTGTTGCTCATCGCCGCCATCGAGCTGGCAGCCCTGCGCGGGTGCCGAGTGGTGACTCTGGAGGTCCGAGTTTCCAACACAGTGGCCCAGTCCCTCTACCTGAAGTACGGCTTCAACAACGACGGCGTCCGGCGGGGGTACTACACCGACAACAACGAGGATGCCTTCATCATGACCACGGTCCCCATCACCACCCCCGAGTACCAGGCCCGCTTCCGCCACCTGGTGGAGGCCCACCATCAGCGCTGGGGCGAGAGCCGACGGGTCATCAGCTAGCCTCGTCGCCCCTCGCGGCGCCCTTTCTGTGCCTCCCTATGACCTCTGTAGCCGCTGCATGGGCGGCGCCGCCAGCAGGAACAGCACCCCGGCAAAGCTGTACGCCCCCACGAAGATCAGGAAAGGGATCATATAGCTCCCCGTGGCATCAAAGAGCGCGCCCGCCAGCAGCGGCGTGACGGCGTTGAAAGCGAACTGGACCGGCTGGGTCACCCCTCGAATGGTGCCCAGGGAGTCACGGCCAAAGTAGCTGGGCCAGATGGTAGAGGCCAGGGGAAGGGCTGCGCTCTGGAGGATGCCGAAGAAGAGGAGCGCCACCACCGCAGTGGGCAGATTGGGGCTGAGCATCACCCCCAGCCATCCTACGGCAGTGCCCAGGCAACTGATGGCCGCCAGGACCCGCAGGTTGGCGCGTTCCAGGTAGAGGCCCCAGGGGATGCGGAACACAGCGAAGCAAAGGAAGTAGAGGGTGTACAGGGCAGTGCCAGCCGCAGGGGAGAAGTCCTTATCGTCGAAGAAGGGGCGCATGTGCACAATCATGGCGAACCCGGAGGAGAACTCCAGGGCGAAGGCAAGGGTCAAGGTCCACAGGGCCCTGGTCCGTACCGCATCCCTCAGAGTCCAGGAGACTTCCCCCGCCGTCGCCCTCTCCTGCGCCGCAGCGGCAGCCACCGGGGTCCCGCCAGCCACCTGGCCATCGGGCGAAAGCCCCATGTCCTCTGGCTGGCGCCGGATGAACAGCAGCGCCAGGCTGGCAACCACTACCCCCGAGAAGATGCCAAGGATAGCCCATCCCGCGCGCCACCCCACGTGCGAGACCAGAAGCTGGGCTACCGGCACGACCACCACGCCGCCAACGCCACCACCGGTCACCACGATAGATACCGCCCGGCCTCGCATCCTGCGGAACCACTTGGCGACCACGGTCGCCGTCACCAGGTTGCCCGTGGCCAGCGGCCCCAGGGCGGCCAGCACGCCATAGCTCAGGTAGAACTGCCACGGGGCATGCACCAGGGCCAGGCCAGCCACTCCCAGCCCCTGCAGGACACCCCCCAGGGCAATGGCCCAGCGAGCCCCCTGCCTGGCATCGGCGAGTCGTCCGACCAGGGGCGACGCCAGGGCCATCTGGACTGTTCGGAGGGTAAAGACCCCGGAGACCATGGTGCGGCTCCATCCCAGCTCCGCCAGCATGGGTACAAAGAAAACGCCGAAGGCGTAGAGGCCAACGCCCATGGAAACGAGGTCGGTCGCGAAGCCGGTGGCGACGATCCACCAGCCGTGGAATATCCGTCTCGTGGGCGGCGCCGGAGGGGTGGGATGGGAGGCGCGCATGGCTACGCCCCTTCCACACTCGCCACCGATGGTGCTCGCTTCCGCGGAGGAGGCGCCAGGAGGATGCACCCTGCCGACAACAGGTAGAGGACAACAAAGAGGCCCAGGGCAGGCGCGAAGCTCCCGCTGCTCTCGATTATCATGGCGGCCAGCAAGGGGGAAAGGGAGTTGGTGAGGCTTCCAATGGGCGCCGCCACGCCCCGAATCGCCCCCAGGAACTCGCGCCCGAAGTAGTCAGCAAAGGCCACACCCTGGAGCAGGGCCGTTCCTCCCATGAAGAATCCGTACACGGCAGCGTAGGCTGCTGCCGTGGCCGGGGAGTGAACGGTCAAGAGGAGGACCACGCCCAGGGCACATCCCACAGCCATGATAGCCACCAGGTAGCGGGCTTGGAACCGCTCCGCCAGGAAGCCCCAGATGGGTTTCCCTCCGAGAGCGAAGAAGGCGAAGAGGGTGGCGAGGTAGGCAGCCTCGTCTCGGGACAGGCCCCGGCCCTGGAGGTAGTTCACCTGGTGAATGAGGACCGCCGCCAGCCCGATGAAGCCCACGTTGAAGACGAGGAGCAACAGCCAGAAGGCCCGCGTCCGCAGGGCCTCCGCCAGGGTCCAGGAGGTGTCTCTGGCCTCCCCGCTCCTGCCTCCCGCCACAGAAGCCGGTGGATGAGGCGCCCCATCCGGGTAGAGGCCCAGGTCCTCCGGGCGGCGGCGCACCAGCAGGGCCGAGGCCGGCGTGACCAGGACAAAGGCCAGAACCCCCAGGGCCACCCAGGTCCACCGCCACCCCACCACGCCCAGGAGAAGGTTGCTGATGGGGATGAGGGCCACTCCCCCAGCCGAGATGCCCATAGCCGTCAGGGCTATGGCACGACCGCGGTAGCGCACGAACCACTTGGCCGCGATGGTGCTGGTCACCAGATGGCTGGAAGAGGCAATGCTCGCTGCCCCAGCCACGCCAAAGACCAGGTAGAACTGGAGGGGGGTCCGCACGAAGCCCAGGCCCACCAGGGCAACAGCGCCCACCAGGCTGCCAATGCTCACGATGAGTCGGGCGCCGTGCCTCTTGTCCAGCAGCACGCCCAGTAGCGGGGAGGCGACACCAGCAACGACGGAGCGCAGGGCCAGGGCTCCGGTAAGCAGCGTCAGGCTCCACCCCAGGTCGCGGCTCATGGGCCCGATAAGGACGCTGAAGGCGAAGTTGCCCGTCCCGACCATGACGAAATCGGCCAGGAACCCCACCAGCACAATCCACCAGCCGTAGAAGAAAGGCCCCCTTACCCTGGCCCGACCCCTGGTGTCCTGCGAGACCCCCATAGCATCCTCCCCCAGGGTCTACACAAACTGGCAATGCCTCGCGCCGAGTCCCAGCCCAGGCCTGTTGCCTCACTCGCCACTGCAAGCCTTGCGGCCACTCACCGTCTTGTCAACACCTTTCCAAAGCCGCATCTCTCCGCTCGTAGGGAGAACCACCCCACCAACCGGCTCAAGGTGCAGGAGGGCACGCCGTTCAGCGGGCACCATCATAGCAGCAACCAGGCTTTCCTGCATCCTGGTCAAGCCTCTCTCAGACACGAGCGAGGGGGGTTCTCCCCAGAAACCGCCCTTTTTCAGAGAGGGCGCGCCGAGTACAATATACTTCGGTGCTCCTTGAGCCCTGCATTGCTGGGACACGTGGGGTTTTCGCAACCTGCAGACGAGCCTATTCCTGGAGCCCAGGACAAGGACACACCATGACAAAGGTCACAGAGCACGCTGCTCAGGACCCGGCCAGACCCCTCGTCATCTGCGACTTCTCGCCCCCCAGGGGCGCCGATGCGTCCTTCCTGGACCAGGCCCGGGCTCTTGACGTGGAGTTCATCTGCGTGGCCTACAGCCCAGGGAAGTCCGTCCGAGTGGACTCTGCTGCGCTCGCCGCCGCCATCAAGGAGCAGACGGGGAAAGAGGTCGTCTTCAACCTGGCCTGCCGGGACATGAACAGGCTTGCCCTCCAGAGTCATCTGCTGGGAGCCCAGGTCCTTGGCCTGGAGAACGTCCTGGTCATCCAGGGAGATGCCTTCACCGCGGCTGAGCTGGCCTCGATCAAGCCGGTCAACGACTATCAGCCCACGCAGCTCATCAGGGCCATCAAGTCCATGAACGAAGGTGTGGACTGCAAAGGGCTGAAGCTACGCGTTCCGACTCGTTTCTGCGTGGGCGCCAGCATTGACCTGGGGCGCGGGGTGGAGCATGAGGCGCGGCTGACGCACAAGAAGGTGCAGGCCGGGGCCGACTTCTTCGTCACCCAGCCGCTCTATGACGCTCGGCTGGTTTCCGAGTTCCAGGCGGCCTATGCCTCGGTCGCTGGGGAGAGCCCTGCTCGGCCCATCTTCTACGGGGTGCAAGTGCTGGCCAAGGAAGGCATCCTCTTCGGCAATGTGCCGCAGGGAATCCGGGAGGAGATGGCGAAGGGGCGGTCGGGTGAAGAGATCGCCTTGGAGCTGTGGTCTCGCTTTCGGGAGCAGGGGGTGAACCGGCTCTACCTCGTTCCGCCTATCCTCAAGGGGGGCGCGAGAGATTACGAAGCAGCCCGGCGGGTGCTGGAGGCCCTTTCCAAAGTGGAACGCCGCCTGTAGGGCGCAAAGCAGACCCGCGGAAACGCCAGAGCAGCACACACGCCATCAAAGCTGGCAGACGCCGGACGGAGGAAGGGCACCTTCTCTGGAGGCTAAGCGGATGGGCAGCCTCACCTCGCACCGGCCTATGCCTTCGTCACCTGCGGGGGCTCTTGCTGAGCTGACTCCCTGGGTGCACGGGCCTTGCGGCGGGGGCGTGCGGCCTTCTGTGGGGTCTCCGTGCTGGAAGACTTTCGGAACTCCTTGATGGCCTTGCCCATGGAGGAGGCGATTTGCGGAAGCCGACTGGCCCCAAAGATCAGCAACACAATGACCAGTATGATGACCAGCTCCGGCAGCCCGACTGATTTGAACATAGACTCCCTCCTTAGGATCCCTCTCCCCTCTCCGCAGACCAGATGGAATGCCCGGCTTGATTCGGTTCCTGATAGGAATCGCATAGGCGCCGGGGCCGCAGCGCTCCCCCAGCCTCTGTCTTATCAGCACCACCTCCATCCTACCGCACTTGGGAAGGCGAGGCAAGGGGACCCCCCAGGGGTGTCAGGGCCTTTCGGTTGTCCTTCCTGGGAAGGACTCCCTCAAGCATGACAGGCGCGACACTGCCAGCAGAACCAAAAGACCCTACCACGGGTGTCGCGCACCCTTGCGCCCCCTTGGGGGAGCGTGCTACCGTGTATCCGAGGGGCTGTGCGTCCCACCGAGCAACCCATCATCGCTCCGTACCCTCGCCAGGTCATAGCTCGTTGAGGTTGCGTGGTCGCAGATGTTCCGCAAGGTCCTTGTCGCCAACCGGGGGGAGATCGCCTGCCGCATCATCCGCACCTGTCGCCGATTGGGGGTGCGGAGCGTCGCCATCTACTCGGATGCCGATGCAACAGCTTTCCACGTGCGCATGGCAGACGAGGCCTGCCGGATTGGGCGGCCACCCCCCTCGGAGAGCTACCTCAACATCCCCGCCATCCTTCAGGCGGCGCGGCTGACGGAGGCTGAGGCGGTGCACCCGGGCTATGGCTTCCTCTCCCAGAACACCGCCTTCGCTCAGGCCTGCCGGGAGGCCGGGCTCACCTTCGTCGGACCGACACCCCAGGTCATGGAGAAGATGGGCGACAAGCTTCAGGCGCGCCACCTGGCCCGAGAGGCGGGCCTTCCCCTGGTCCCCGGCACCGAGGCCGCCGTCAACGATTCGGAGGCCCTGGGCGCGGCCCAAGCCCTGGGATTCCCGGTGATGGTGAAGGCAGCAGAGGGGGGAGGAGGCATCGGCATCCAGATCGTCTCCTCCCCCGAGGCGATGAAGGACGTCGTGCAGCGGGCACGGACCCTGGCCCGCAGTGCCTTTGGAAGCCCGCGGGTGTACCTGGAGCGGTACATCGAGCGCACAGCTCACGTGGAGGTGCAGGTCCTGGGCGACCACCATAGCAACCTGGTCCACCTCCTCGAGCGGGACTGCTCGGTGCAGCGCCGCCATCAGAAGGTGGTGGAGGAGACCCCCTGCATCAAGCTGAACGACGCCCAGAGGCAGACCCTCTCCCAGGCAGCCTTGACCTTCGCCCGACACGTCGGCTACACCAACGCAGGCACCGTAGAGTTCCTGGTTGCCCCGTCGGGCGACTTCTTCTTCCTGGAGATGAACACCCGCCTCCAGGTGGAGCACGGCATCACAGAGATGGTAACTGGGTTGGACCTCGTTGAACTCCAGCTCCGCATCGCCGCAGGCGAGCCACTCCCCTTCACCCAGAAACAGGTCACCCGGCGAGGCCACGCAATAGAGTGCCGGGTCTATGCCGAGGACCCGGACACCTTCCTCCCTTCACCAGGAACTGTCCTTACCGTGAAGACGCCCCTGGCCCCCTTTGTCCGAGTGGACAGTGCCCTCTCCCCCGGCTACGAGGTCACGACCTACTACGACCCTCTGCTGGCCAAGGTGATGTCCTGGCACCCCAACCGGAAAGGCGCCATCCACCGCCTGCGGCGCGCCCTCCGCTCCTTCCGCATCGAAGGGGTGAAAACCAACATCCCGAGGCTTCTTGCGGTCCTGGCTGACCCAGCATTCCTCACAGGCTCCTATGACACCACCTTGCTCACCGCAGTGGCGACCCGACCGCGCCGCACCCCACACCAGCCCCCGGCTGCGGCGGGCCGCACCAACGTGGGCGCCGAGCCCCCCCAGGGCAATAGCGCCCCTGCGCTGGCTGCTGCGGTGGCAGTGGCCCTGGCGCTGACCGTGGAGGAAAGTGCAGGAACCCCCAACCGACCACCAGACAGCCGCTGGCGCAGGGCATGGCGGGGCCGCCAGATGCTCTCCCGCCTGGGGGTGCGTGCGCCGTGGTAAGGCGCTTCCGTGTTCGGGTAGGCGGACGCTGGTTCACCGTGGAGGTAGAGGGGGACGCCCGCTCGCCGCTGAAGGTCCTGGTGGACGGCCAGCCGGTGGAGGTGGAGGAGGTGCAGCGGGAGGGCCCCGCTGGGGCACCTCGCCCGGTGGAAAGGGTCGCTCCAAGGTCCAGGGTCGCGCCCCACCACCCGCTGGGCCAGGCGGAACGACGCATCGTGAGCCCCATGCCAGGAAGAGTGGTAGCGGTCACCGTCCGGCCTGGGCAGCAGGTCGCCGCTGGGCAGGAGGTCTGCGTCGTCGAGGCGATGAAAATGGAGCAGAGCATACGGACCTCAGTGGCTGGGCGAGTCAAGGCCTTGCACGTCCGGCCCAGCCAGAATATCGCAGGTGGGGACCTGTTGGTGGAGCTGGAATAGGGAGGGGGGCCGTGGCCTGGGTCAAGGTGATCCCCATCAACCGTGTGTCCCCCGACCCTGGGGTGGAAAGGAGCGACCAATGACGGGTCCCAAGGGAGCCAGCCAGGGGATCCCAGGGAGCGACGCAGAAAGTCTCCTGGACGCCTACTCGCAGGCCGTCGTGTCAGTCGCCGCCAGAGTAAGCCCTGCCGTGGTCAGCATCCAGCTACGCCGCCAGGGGCCAACCCCTGCTCCAGGGAGGGGACCCCAGGAGGAAGCAACAGGCGCAGGGTCAGGCATCATCATCGCCCCGGACGGGTATGTCCTCACCAACAACCACGTGGTGATGGGCTCCACCCACCTGGAGGTCTTCCTGAGCGATGGGAGCCGCCACCCTGCCCAGGTGGTGGGGCAGGACCCGGACACCGATCTGGCGTTGCTACGGCTGCCCCCCTCCGGCCTACCGGCGGCCCAGCTTGGGGACTCGGACCGGCTGCGCGTAGGGCAACTCGTCATCGCCATCGGCAATCCCCTGGGCCTCCAGACCACGGTGACCAGCGGCGTCGTGAGCGCCCTGGGCCGAACCCTGCGAGGGGTCACCGGGCGTCTCATCGAGAACATCATCCAGACCGATGCTGCCCTGAATCCGGGTAGCAGCGGGGGCGCCCTGGTGGACTCCCACGGCCACGTGGTGGGGGTCAACACCGCCATCATTGCGGGGGCCCAGGGCATCTGCTTCTCCATCCCCATCAACACCGCCAAGTGGGTGCTCCCCCAGCTCCTCAAGGAGGGACGGGTTGTCCGCGGCTACCTGGGCCTTTCCGGGCAGACAGTGCTGCTGGACCCCCGCCTGGTGAAGGAGTTCGGCATCAAAGCTCCCACGGGCGTGGCCATCGTGGGGGTGGCGCCCGGAGGGCCCTCCGACCACGCTGGCCTTCAGCGAGGCGATACTCTCGTGGAGATGCAGGGCCAGCCCATCCCCTCGGTAGACGCCATCCACAAGCTGCTCACCCGGGACGCCATCGGCCGGGAGATGGCGGCATCTTTCCTGCGCAACTGGGACCTTTACCGGACCAAGCTCATCCCGGTGGAGAGCCCACCACCCTTCTAGCAACGCAGTGCTTGAAAGGAGAGAGGAAGCGATGGAGTTTGTCGTACGCGCCCTGCCCAATCGCCCCGACACCCTGGAGGTCCGCTACAACTGCGAGTGTGGCTGCAAGCCCCGCGCCCGCTACCAGCGGGGGAGCAGCGAAGCCGGCCATGAGCACTGCTGCTGCGGGCGCGTCCACTTCGTAGGCGCCAGGGCGCAACAGCAGCTCCAGGCCTACCTGGCCGAGCGCCAGGCCCACGGCGAGGACGCCGACCTGAAGTACGCCATCCACGCCCAGGAGGTGAAGGCCCCCTGGGGCGAGGCGGTCCCCGTGGCCTATGCCCTGCCGGACAACCCCAGGAAACACTAGCAGGCTGTTGAAAAAGGGGTGTTCAGATGGGGCGAAGCCCCTTTGACGGGGGTCTGGGGGTGTCCC
>JACQUN010000080.1 GCA_016210285.1 Chloroflexota bacterium | reverse complement strand
TTTCAGCACCCTGCTAGGGGGAGCCTAACGTGCACCCAGTTCGAGGAACCCCCAGACTGGTAGTCGAGGACAGGCGAACCTACTGCCGATGAGTGGGAACCCAGCCCAGGGGAGGAAGTAGCAGGCGCCCTCACCCCCTGGCCCCCTCTGAGGGAGAGGGGGGGTTGGTTTCTCCAAAGGGGCGAAGCCCCTTCGGGCTTCCCTTATGTCCCCATCATCTCCCGCACCAGGGCGTCTATCTCCGCCAGCTCCGCCCGCAAAAGCTCCCGCACGGCGGCCCGCGCCTGAGCCACGCTCCGGTAGCGCTGCGCTATCTCCGGGGTGACCTCCTGCACTCTGGCGTGGCAGGCCTGACTCAGCTCCGCCAGCCGCCGGTGGGCCGGGTCCGACGGGTTGTAGCGGGGGATGGGCAGGTTTACAGCTCGCTTCTCAATGTCCCGCTCTCCCCATAGCCCACGAGTCTGGGTTGGCTTCAGGGCCTCGTCCACGCAGGGGGCGTTGAAAATCCCTGCAAGGTAACAGGCTTCTGCTTCGTCGTCTGTTTCATACAGATATGTCTTGTGTTCCGCCAGGAAGCCCTGGAAGGGTAGCGAGCCGCCCGCTACGGGGTGCGGCAGCGGGGCAGACGTGTCCACCACACACCCCAGGAGGTTGGTGCCCGCAGCGTTGTACAGCACCTTGTACCGTGCCCCAGGCCGCTGGCGGGTCAGCTTGCGGCGGTAGTCCAGCCAGTCAAGCACGCTGGCCACTTTGGGCTGTCCCCCTGGGCCCTTTCTGGCCAGGCGCTCCCAGTGGGCCTGGGCCGCGTGCAGCCACGCATGCAGGCCGGTGTCCCCTCGCTCCAGGGCCTCGTCCGCCGTCACCAGGCGGTTGCGCTCTCCTTCCCGGAGCAGGGGCAGGACCACGGGGCGCAGCGCCCGGTAGCCGAAGGGCAGCAGGTCGCCCGAGGGCAGCGTGGCGTACAGGTAGTGCGCTTCCACGGCGCCACGCATCCGCACGTCCTTCCAGGGAGGCTTGGCCGTCCTTGCCGCCTCTTCCGAGGTCTCCAGGCCAGGCTTGTCCATGCTGAACCCCAGGGGCGACTCAGGCGCCTGGACGAACCAGAAGTTGCGGGGGACGATGGTGGCCCCCTGGTAGAACTTGTCGGCATAGTAGCTGCGCCCGGCCAGGGCAGGGGCAGCCCCTACGGGCGCCAGCCGGCCCTGCACCCGCTCCAGCCGGCCCTCTCGCCGCGCCAGGCGCGGGGCCGCGTCGGCCCAGGAAGCGTTGTGGGAAGGGAGCTGGCCCTGAAAGACGGTGCAGGGGACGGGGAAGACTGTCTCCGGGCCCACCTGCGCTACCAGGACGCATGCAGGGACTCTGAACAGGGGCTCTACCCCCTCCAGGTCCAGCAGCTTCTCTAGCTTCAGGCACAGAGAGCCGCCCTTGAAGAAGAAGGACGTGAAGCGGGCATGCTGCCCGGCCACCATGATGGAGCGGGGCATGACGAAGGCGATGCGGCCGCGGGATGTCTTCTCCGCAGGGCGCTTCAGGTAGAGGTCGGCGGCGCGGGCGAAGAAAAAGGTGGCCAGCTCCATCTGGGTGAAGAGGTGGGGCTTCCCTTTCTCCAGGAGTTGGTACTCCTCCAGCGCCTGCTTTCGGAACCAGCGAGCGTAGTCGGCGCTGCGGAAATAGCGGAAGGAGAGCCAGGGCGGGTTGCCCACAACGTAGTCAAATCCTTGTCGGGCATAGTAAACAGCACGGGGGGCGTTCTTCAGCACAAAGGGCCAGACATCGTCCTTTCCCTCCAGGGCAAGGGACGCCATGGTAACAAACGTGCGGGCAACCACATCAGCGGCAAACGGGTCCAGAGGGTCAAGGGCGTACCTGGGCTTGGATGAAACAAGGACTTGGCGGAAGGCACCGGCTGCCCTATCCAGAGCCTCCCGCTCCCGGCCCGCCGCCTTCCCCTGGCGGACCGCTGCGAGGTACTGGTGGATCCGGAAGAACACATAGTCCAGTTGGGCGGAGTCAGCTACCACGCTGTCGGGAAGCTCAAAAGTTTCGTCCCCCACCTTGATGGTGTGGACAGGCTCCGGGAAGCCGCCCTCCAGGGGGCGGGAGGTGCTGACCTCCGGCAGGCGCAGGGCATCGGCCAGGTAGACCGGGATGTTCACCTGAGGCCGCGCGCCCTTCAGCAAATCGCCCAGGGCCAGCAGGTAGTTGGTCCGGGCGATGGTCACCGCCAGCGGCTGCACATCCATCCCGACGATGTTCTGGGTGATGTGCAGCAGGGCCTCAGCGGGGTCAACCCCCCACCAGGCCAGGGCCTCCCGGGCCAGGCGCACCGCCAGGAAGAGGAAGGTGCCGGAGCCGCAGGCGGGGTCCAGGAGGCTGGCGCGGGGGTCCTCCTGGAGCTTGAGCTCCTCCTGGAGGATGTAGTGGGCCAGCCAGTCGGGGGTGTAGTACTCCCCCAGGTCGTGGCGGGCTGGAGGGTCCACCAGCACCTCGTAGAGGCCCTTCAGCGTGTCCTCGCTGACCTGGGAGAAGTCGTAGGCGGCCAGAGAGCGCAGCAGGTGGCGGACCAGAGCAAGCCCTTGACCCCTGAGCCCTGCCCCTTGGTCCTTGTTATCCAGGAACCAGGTGAAGAAGTCCTCCTCCACAAAGTTGGCGATATCCTGCTTCAGGAATGTATCCCCGGCTAGAAAGTCGCGTACCTCCTCGTCGCTGCTCAGGGAAATGGAAGGCAACAGGTAGTGCAGGGCCACCAGCTTGGCCAGGGTCGCCAGGTAGGTGTGCTTCAGGAATAGTTCTTCGTCGCCAACCCTGTCGCCATAGACGATAGCCAGGTAGCGGTCCCACAGGCCATACTTCAATTTGACCGAAGGATCATCGCGGCCCGCCTGGAAGAGCCGTGCCAGGTGTGTAAAGGCGATGCGGAAGGTTGGGCTGGCCGGTCCGAAGCCTGCCAGGATGCTCTGGGTTGTCGCGGGCAGGCGCTCCCGCCGGAAGTGGGCCAGGAGAGTGTCCAGCCAGAAAAAGCGTTCTCCGTCGCTTTCGGGTTGCGCGCGGCGGGAGCCAAATCCAGCTCGCCGACGAGGCGGACCTCCCGGACCGTAACCTCATTCTCTTCGTACAGCGGCGTGTAGGCCCTGACACGCAGGCCGTCACAAGCAATGCCAGTGTAGGCCTTCCCTGGGTGTTCTCTGCGCAAATCGCTGATGTACCGCTTCAACTGAGATTCAGCGTCAGCGCCCTCCTGGGCCAGGTCCCGCTTGAACTCAAAGACCAGTGCCCCCAGGATAGCATCCACGGGGCCTGTGAAGACCCGCTCTTCAATCTGGTAGGCGCTCAGGTCTACTGCGAAGGCATCCTTTAGGAACCCCAGGAACCGCTCCCGGCGAGCGTCGTGTCCCAGGCCAGCGTCCAGCTTGCCCACGTAGTCCCGCAATCGTTCGCCGAAGACATCCAGAACAGCGGACATCCCGTACCTCCGCCCCGCATTTTACAGGAAGTGCCCGAAACGGGAAGCTTGAATGGGCGAAGCTCCTTCAAAGAATCTCTCCCCCTCTCCTTGGCTAAGGAGAGGGGGTCGGGGGGTGAGGTTTTCCCAGCTTCTCGGCCAGCCAGCGCTTCAGCAGGTCGTGGACCTGCGCCTGGCACTGCCGCAGGCTGTGCCCGGCCCCGGGCAGGATGACCAGCTCCTTGGGCTCCTTCGCCCACTGGTGAATCATCTCGGAGCATTGCGGGGCCAGGTGGGTGTCGTCAGCGCCGTGGACAAGCAGCAGCGGGCGTGGGGAGACATCGGCGGCGTTGGTGGCGCCGTAGGTCTGGCTGGACAGGGCGGCCACGGCCACCACTACGGGGCTGAAGGGCGCAGCGGCGATGACCACCGCCCCCCCGAAGGAGTGCCCCACCAGGGCCACGCGCCCGCAGCCGATGCCCTTCAGGAAGGAGACGCCCGCCAGGGTGTCCAGCACCGACTCGTGGAGGGCTCTGGGGTCCCGGTAGTCCAGGCGCAGGGAGGTAATGCCCTCGGCCAAAAGCTCCTCCGCCAGGACGCCGTAGATGCCCCCGGCGGGGCCCTCGAAGCCACCTCGGGCGCCCCACACCCACACGACGCCGGCGGAAGAGTCACCGGGCGCCATGTGCACCAGGCAGCGGATGTCACCCCGGTTCGTGCGCAGGAGGATGCCCTGCCCTTTCTGCCCTTCCGGCGCGGGCGCCTGGGCAACCGCCTGGATTTGAATGGAGTCGTAGTCGTCCTCTTGCCCTGGCGTGGTCACGCTTCCCTCCCAGGCGTCTGGGGAACCCGTCCCTGGTACAGACGACGCGCAAGCCCACCGAGCGGAAGAAGGTTTCTTGTCATTCTGAGGGAGCCCGTTCGTTTCCCTCAGGGTAAACTCCGCGACCGAAGAATCTGGGGAGGTAGGGCCCTTTCCCTAACCCCAGACCCTTCCTAAAGGGCTTCTATCTCGTCTTTTGGCACTCCGGGCAGGGGCAGGCAGCACGCAGCGCCTCGAAGGAGTAGATGCCGGTGTAGTGGGCATCGCTCCAGAGGAACTGGACGGCGTAAAACCCCACGGGCATGTGGTCCAGGGCCACCACGTCCTCGGGCACGGTGCTGGGGTCTATGGGGCGCTGGCGGGGCCACTCCCCGATGCAGGCGGCGCAGGGGCACTGGAGGCGCAGGGGGCGGTGCGGGTAGAGGCTGCGGTGGCCGTCCTTCCAGGTGATGGCGACCCCCTCCGGCGTGATCTCAATACTGCTGGGCTGGATGTGGCCTGCCGTGGCCATAGCGCCTACCTCCGGAGAAACAGGTCAATGAAGACATTTAGCGAGCCCTCGGTCATGGCGCCGACCACCTGCTTGGCTATCGTCCCGTCCTGGTTGATGAAGAGGGTGGAGGGGAGTGCTCGGAGCCGATAGCTGGCAGCCACTTGGCCGGTCTCGTCCATGCCCAGGGGGTAGGTTACCCCCACCTGCTGAGCGAAGGCCTCGGCCTTCTCCCTCTGGTCACTGATGGCGATGCCCACGAACACCACCCCGTGGTCCCGATGCTTCTCCCAGGCCCGCTGAAAAGCGGGCATCTCCTGTCGGCAGGGTGGGCACCAAGAGGCCCAGAAGTTCAGGACGACCAGCTTGCCCCGTAGCTCGGAGAGGTGAAGGGGTTTGCCGTCAAAGAGGATCAACTGGAAGTCGGGTGCCGGGGTATCCGCGGTCAGTGGCTCGATGGCCTCCCGGCGTGTGATGGGGAAGGCGGTAGGGGATGGCTCTGCTTGCGCCCCGGGGGCCGTCGTTGCGCTAGGCTCAGCAGGGGCGGCAGCCGAGTTGGGCGTGGAGGCCGAGGGGGCCGTGCAGGCTCCCCCCAGGAGGAGCACGCCTATAAGAGCAGCCAGCAGATACCTCATCGCCTGCTCCTTCTCTCTATTCTATCTTCTGCTGAGCCTGGCGGATACCCTGTTCTGCTGGAAATGCTGGGTCTTTCGGTTGTCACCCTGAGCAAAGCGAAGGGTCTGGGCTGGGGGAAGAAACCCCGCCCCACCAGATTCTTCGTCGC
>JACQUN010000079.1 GCA_016210285.1 Chloroflexota bacterium | reverse complement strand
TGCCCCCGTTCATGGTTCGACGGGCTCACCACGAACGGGAAAACCGTTCGTCCTGAGCTTGTCGAAGGGCGGGCCGAAATATACATGCTTCTTCTGACTCAGGACACTAAGATGAGATGGGGTTGCCTACCCCCATAGAAAACCAATTATGGGGACAGACTCCTAGAACCCCTCGTAGCGGTTCACGATGGGCATGCGGCGGTCCCGCCCAAAGGCCCTGGGGGTGATCTTGATGCCTACGGGGGCCTGGCGTCGCTTGTACTCGTTGCGGTCCACCGTGCGGATGACCCGCCGGACTACCTGGGGGTCGAACCCCGCAGCCACGATCTCCTCGTAGGAGCGGTCCTCCTCCACGTAGGCCTTGAGCGCCGGGTCCAGGACCCGATAGGGCAGCAGCTCCTCCTCCGTCCTCTGGTCAGGCTTCAGCTCTGGCGAGGGGGCCTTCTCCAGGACGGCCCTGGGGATAGGGTTCGATGGTGTGCCGCTCTGGTTCCGCCACGCCGCCAGCCTGTACACCAGGGTCTTGGGCACGTCCTTGAGGACGGCGAAGCCGCCAGCCATGTCCCCGTAGAGGGTGGTGTAGCCCATGGAAAACTCGGACTTGTTGCCGGTGCTCAGCACCAGCCAGCCAAACTTGTTGGAGAGGGCCATGAGGATGTTCCCGCGGATGCGGGCCTGGACGTTCTGCTCGGCCACGCCGGGCTCTGTCCCCTGGAAGGATGGCTCCAGGACCTCCTCGTAGGCGCGGTGCGCTGGCTCAATGGGGATGACCCGCAGGTCAATCCCCAGGTTCCGGGCCAGGGCCTGGGCATCCAGGACGCTTCCCTCCGAGGAGTACCGGGAGGGCATGGCTACCCCCAGGACGTTTTCTTGCCCCAGGGCGTCCACGGCGACGCAGCAGGTGAGGCTGGAGTCAATGCCCCCCGAGAGGCCGATGACCACCTTGCGGAAGCCGTTCTTGCGAATGTAGTCCCGGGTCCCCAGCACCAGGGCGTGATAGACCTCGCCCACAGGGTCCAGGGGTTCCTCTCGCCGAGAGGGCACGGGAGGCCGCTCCTGAGGGGTGTGCTCGGAGACCGTGAGGCTCTCCCCCTGGCCGATGGCCTGGAGGATGGCTGGGGTCTCCCTCCGCGGCCTGGGGTCGTGGAGGCGGCGGCGGAAGACCGCCTCCACGTCCAGGTCCACCACTAGCAGCTCCTCCTGGAACTGGCGGGCACGAGCGACCATCGCCCCGTCCCCATCAAAGACCATGCTGCCCCCATCGAAGACCAGCTCGTCCTGGCCCCCCACCGTGTTGACGTAGACAACGAAGAGGGCGTTGTCCGACGCCCGAGTAGCCAGCATGTGCTCCCGGAAGAGGCGCTTCCCCGCGTGGTAGGGAGAGCCGTTGATGTTGACAATCACCTCCGCTCCCGCCTCCCGCTGCACCGGGAGAGGCCCAACGGCGTGCCAGATGTCCTCGCAGATGGTGACGCCAACGCCAACCCCGTTGATGCGATAGACCGGGCAACGGCGGCCAGCCTTGAAGTAACGCTCCTCGTCGAAGACGCCGTAGTTGGGCAGGTACATCTTGTGGTAGGTATCCACCAGCCGGCCATCCCAGGCGATGGCCGCGGCATTGTAGATGTCATGGCGATCGGTGTCCACAAAGCCCAGCACCAGGGCAATGCCCTGGGAAGAGGCCACCAGTTCCTCTGTGACGCGGCGGTTGTCTCGAACGAAGGATGGCTTCAGCAGCAGGTCCTCTGGGGGGTAGCCGGTCACCACCATCTCCGGGAAGGCCACGAGGTCGGCCCTCTGGGCCCGGGCCTGCTCCATGAACTCCCGCACCTTGCGGGCGTTCCCCTCCAGGTCTCCCACCGTGGGATTCACCTGAGCCAGGGCCAGGCGGAAGGTTCGCACGGCTCCTCTTCCTACAGCTTTGACAGCAGTATAGCACAGGGGGGAAAGGCGGGCTAATCACAGGCCGACTGGGAAGCTGCCGGAGCGCCACCGTGCCCCTGGCAAGGCTCATGGTAGGCGCGGGATGTGCTACCAGAGGGGGGAGGACTGAACGGGCAGACCCTCAGCCCGCCGACACCTGGCCTGGAGTCGGGCCAGGGTGGCCCGTAGCGCGTTCCCGACGGCCTCGGTCGGCAAGGCCAGGGCAGCGGCAACCTCGGCTGTCCCCAGTCCCTCGGCCAGGAGCACCAGAATGCGGCGCTCCCTGGCCGGTAGGACAAGCCCATCCGGGAGAGATCCCTCCACCTTCTGCCCCAGGTCGGGGAACTCCCGGAGGAGCAGGAGAGCTGCCCTGGGGTGGCGCCAGAGCTGGTGAAAGAGCAAGGTCTGGCCCATGGCGACGTGAGTGACCCCCCAGGCGAGCTCGCGAGGGCTCACGGCGCGGGGATAGCAGGCCACAGCCCCTGCTTTCAGGGCGAGCAGGAGCTGCTCTGCCCCTTCCTCTTCGGTGAGGAGGACAACTGAGGTTCTGGGGAAGGTGTGGCGCATGGCCTTGACCACCCCCAGGCCACCTGTCTCATGGGCGAGGATCCCCACGATGGCCACCTGGGGACGGGTTCTCCTCAACGTAGAGAAGAGGCTCTTGCTGTCGGGGGGCTCCGCCGCCACCTCCACGCTGCCTGCCTTCTCCAAGGCCGAGGCGATGCCCATGCAGAACAGCCGCTGGGAGTCAATCACCGCGACACGCAGGCGCAACATCGCCGGGCCCTTCCTTCGTAGGAGTCTGGCTCAACATTGAAAACTGGCTGCCTAGCGGATTGTAAAGGCGGTTGACGTTGCCAGCGCGGTCCCCACCACCTGGGGCACAGGTCGTCCAACAATTCTCCACGATGCCGCAGCCGTATGGTCATTGAGCAAGGGTAAGACCTGCTGAAAGCTTCTGGGCAGCACACTGCAAATCCAGGGCCGATGGCAGCCGGGGAGCCTCACTTGGGGGAAGCACCCTTGCAGGGATACGCAGAGGGCCGCGTAACCCTCCGGAGGAGGCCTATTTCTGTGCAAGCTTTTCAGATTCCGCCCGAGCTGAGGCAGGGGGCTTCAAGAACTTGTAGCCGGTTTTCCACTCGGTGACAATCATCTTGGGGTTTGCAGGGTCGTCTCCGAGCTTCTGGCGCAGGTGCTGGATGTGGACCTTGAGGTAGTTGGTGGCATCGGTGTACTCCGGGCCCCACACCCTGGCCAGGAGAACCTTGTGAGGCACCACATGACCTGCGCTCTTTACCAGGTGGTACAGGATGTTGAACTCGATCGGCGTGAGGCGGATACGACGATCTTTCAGCCACACCTCCCTGCTGGCGAAGTCTACCCTCAGGTCGCCGCTGACAAAGGGCGCCTCCTCTTCGCCCACGGCTGTTGCCTGCACCCGACGCAGGACGGCCTGCACCCTGGCCAGGAACTCGATGTGGCTGAAGGGCTTGGTGATGTAGTCATCTGCCCCCAGCTCCAGGCCCCTGGCTTTGTCAGTGTCCTCGTCTCGCACGGTGAGCATGATGACGGGCACCTGGGAAATCCGCCGGATCTCCCGGCAGACCTGGAACCCGTCCATGCCCGGAAGGCCGATATCCAGGATCACCATGTCGGGCTGTTCCCTGGCCAGAAGCTCCAACCCCTTCTCTCCATCAGGGGCGGAGAGGATGATGGTGCTGGGCCAACGGATCTCAAAGCAAAGGGCAACAACTTCTGCCACATCGGGGGAGTCGTCAATGACTAGGACCTTCAAGGCCTTCCACTCCTGAAACGGCGTCCCTAGGGAGCCCACAGCGATAACCAGCCTTCCCGAAGGGCCCGGACTACTGCCTGAGTGCGGTCGCTGGCGTCCAGCTTGCGCAGGATGACAGAGACGGAGTTCTTCACGGTTTGTTCGCTGAGCCTCAGGGTAGCAGCTATTTGTTTGTTCGAGTACCCGCTCAGAATACAGCTTAGCACTTTCGCCTCTCGGGGTGAAAGGGGGGTGTTGCCCCCCGGCATGGCATTCCCTGTAAGTAATAACCCCTGGAATTGCTGTCGGGGGTGGGGAGCCAGGTCCGGGTGGATCATGATGTAGTCGCTGAGTGGATACTCCCCGTTGGCCACGGCTCGGACCAGAGAAGTAAGGCGGTCCGCGGTGATGTCCTTGCAGACGTAGGCCACAGCCCCCGCTGCAACCACGTGAAAGAGGTGCTGCTCCTCCCGCTGGCAGGCCATAGCCACGACGGCAACCCCGGGCAGGTGCTCCTTTGCCTGACGGATCAGTTCCAGGCCAGCCGTCTCTGGCATGGCAAGCCCCACCAGGAGGACGGCAGGAGCGGCATGAGCGATAGCAGGCAGGGCGGAGGGCTCTGGGGAGCCTTCCCCACACATCTCCAGGTCGGTCGTGGCGGCCAGAGCCGCTCGCACCCCCTCTCTGAAAAGGGCGTGGCGGTCAGCGATGAACACGCGCACTCTACTCATGCACGCACGCCCCGACGGAGTGTCCCTGCCCCAAGATACACTAATGCCCCCTGTGGCATTCTCTTTTCTTTACCAAACCACTATAGAATATTGATAGCACACTAGGGCGGCGGCGTCAAGACTGCCCAGAGCCCCACCCGCCGCCTTAGCACACTCAGCCTGCTCGCGGAGGGCGGGGCCGCATGGCACTGGGGCACACTGGGGAACCGGCGCAGGAGACCTCGCTCCAGGCGGAGCCGGCGCCTGCGCAGTGCCCGGGGAGCTCCGGCTCAGGCCGGCGGCCGGAGGGGGGCGAAGACCCCGCGGGAGACTACCTGAAGGGTCTCCATCCAGCGCCCTGTCTCAATCCAGCGGGGCCGGTATCTTGCTATCAGCCCCTCGGCGGCAGCCCCGGGGTCTCCCGCTGTCTCGTAGAGAGCGAGGAATTTGCCCAGGTTGGCGTCCGGGTGCAAACCCTCGTAGCGGTAGCCGGTATGGAAGAGGCCGGTGCCTAGGACATCAGGGATATGCATGGTGTCGTACCAGACGTTGAACTCCTGCTGCCGGGCCGGGTCACTGCAATTGCTCAGCACGAAGAAGAGGCCGGACGCCTTTCCGCTCCCACCCCGGCGGAACTCCGGCCCGATGCGGCGGAACATGGTGGAGGAGACTATCTCCAGATTGTCGTCGTAGCGGCCCTGAGCGCGAAGCTGGGCCGCACGCTCCCGAAGCTGCTTCAAGGTGGACTCCAGGTCCTGCTGGTCGGTCTCGTAGATGGCCAGGTAGCGGGCTGGCGTTGTGTGGGTGGAGGAGGCTCCACTGCGATAGCGGATGGCCGTGCTGAACAGGCGGGTCTTCAGGATGTCCGGGACGTGGGTCTCGTTATACCAGCGGTTGAAGGCCTCCTCCTGGGCCGGGTTCTTGCAGTTGGTGAGGACGAAGAGAATCCCCCGCGAGTACCTTCCCTCCATGTGAACCCCCTTTCTCCTCTTGCCCCTCGGCAGAGGCTGGCCTAGGTCTGCAACCCCTCTGCATCCAGCATGAGGATGGCCCGCGCGAGAGCCGTGACTCCTACCGCGAAGTCCTCAAAGTCGGTCCACTCCTCGGGGCAGTGGCTCAGCCCTCCCTTTGAGGGGACGAAGAGCATGCCCACCGGGATGACGGCGGCCAGGCGGGCGGAATCGTGGGAGGCGCGGCTGATGATGCGTGTGTGTTCCAGCCCCAGCTCCTGGCAGGTGCGCTCCAGGAGGCGGGCTACCGGCTCCGGGATGGTTACCGGCTCGTCAGCGCGGAGCCAGAGCACCTCGGCTTTGACCCCACGCCGGCGGGCGATGGCCTCCGCCTCTTTGCTGAGCCGTGTGGTAGCCCCCTGGATGATGTCCGTCCGCGTGGAACGCACCTCCAGGCGCAGCTCCACCCGACCGGGGATGACGTTGACCATGTTGGGGGCGTTCTCGATGCCGCCCACGGTGCCCACCGTATCGGGATAGCTGCGGGCGACCCGCTCCACGGCCAGGACCAGCTCGGCGGCGGCGCACAGGGCATCGGCCCGCTCCTCCATGGGCGTGGCGCCGGCGTGGGAGGCGCGCCCCGTGAAGATGGCGTGCCCCCGGCAGGGCGCGGCGATGGCGGTGACCACCCCCAGGGGGAGGCCCTTCGCCTCCAGGTCGCCCCCCTGTTCGATGTGCAGCTCCAGGTGGGCCAGAACCCGACGAGGGTCCAGGCGGGCCTCCTCCAAGCGTTCGGGGTCACCCCCCAGGTCTCGCAGAAGCTGGGCGAGCGGATGACCCGTGGGGCCCACCGTCACCATGACCTGGCCCTTGTCCAGTTGCCCTGCCATGGCGCGGCTCCCGAAGGGTGAGAGGCCGTGGACCGTCGGCTCCTCGCAGGTGAAGCACACCACCTCCAGCGGATGGCGGGTAACGTGGTCTGCCGCGTTGAGCAGGCGCACCGTCTCCAGCCCGGCCAGCACGCCCGCTATCCCGTCGAAGCGCCCGCCTCCGCTCACGGTGTCGAGGTGGGAGCCGGTCATGATCACGGGAAGGGAGGGGTCTCCCCCTTCCCGCCTGCCGATGATGTTGGCGGCTGTGTCCAGGCGCACCGCCAGCCCTAGCTCCTTCATGCGGGCGATGAGCCACTGACGCGCCAAGAGGTCAACGTCGCTGAAGGCCAGGCGCGTGTAGGGCAGCTCCGGGGAAGTGAAGCCCGCCAGGGCCATGATGTCCGATTCCAGGCGTCCGGAGTCTGCCTTCAGATGGGGGTAGAGCACCGCGGCGTCCGCCACAACAGGTCCCTCCCACAGACTGCAAGGGCCAGAGACTGCAAGGGGATGATAGCGGCTCCTGTTGCGGCGCGTCAACCTACCGTTGGCTCGCGGCTCTCTGTCTCCTGAACCCTGTGCCCTCTGTGCGGCCCACCATGTACGCCTGGCGGGATCTCCCTGCGCTGGCCCCAGGAGCCATGTCAAACCCAAGGAAAACAAACTGGCGGGTCCAGGTCAAAGACGCAGGCGTGGGGGTTGGTGTGGGTGTGGGGGTGCTCGTGGCGGTAATGAGGTTGAAGAACTCGTCCACCAGGCCCACCAGGTAGCGCAGCAGGAGCACCGCGTCCGACAGCGAGATGTGGTCCCCTGTGTCCGGCGGAGTGGCTGGGGTGTCCTGCTTCACGCTGGCGGCGTTCAGCGGGCTGATCTGCCCCAGGCTCTTCAGGCCCACCAGGTACTGGAGCACCGCCACCGCGTCGGCCAGGCTCACCGAGCCACTGCCGTTGGCGTCCCCGCGCAGGAAGGGCAGGCCCAGCAGGGCCTTCGCGGGCCAACTCTGCGCCCCGGGCGTCAGGTCGGCGCGGTAGCTGGTGAGCGCCGAGGCCTGGAGGGTGCAGGTCGCCGTGGCGGAGCCTTTCAGCCGCAGCAGGAGGCGCGCCCACTCAAAGGGCGGCTGGGCCGACGCAGCGGCGCTGGGGAGGTCCGAGGTGATGGTGACGGTCCCACTGGCGTCATTCCAGGCGAGCTGGGTGAAGGGGCCGGAGCCCTTCGCATCCAGGAGTCCCATGCAGGCGGGGTTGTAGCTCAGGGTCGCCTCCACCCGCCGGACGCCTCCCGGCAGGGTGACGGGCTGGTTGTTGGCGTCCTCGGCCTGGTCGGCCCTCAGCACCAGCCACACCTTCCCCGAGGTCGTCGCAGGCTCTACTGCAAAGGTGGTGCTCTCC
>JACQUN010000083.1 GCA_016210285.1 Chloroflexota bacterium | reverse complement strand
TTCTGCTGGAGCTTCTTGCCCGTGACCCGCACCCTGGCAGCGTTGACGACCACCACGAAATCCCCGGTGAGCATGTGCGGGGTATAGATAGGCTGATGCTTGCCCTGCAGGATCTCAGCAATCTCGGTAGCAAGACGCCCCAGGATCTTTCCCGAGGCATCAATGAGATGCCATCTCGGGTGGAGCTCGCTAGGACGCGCCACGTAGGTCTTTTGTACTCTCAAGGATGGCATACCAACCTACCCCTGCTCTCTTTCCCCTGCCCCTTGGCGGGGAGGGAAGTCTCGGTATCGCACCCGGACAAGGCACACGCCCCGGGCTGGCAAGCTCGGAGCAGCCTTGCCAGGCTCCCCCCGGTGGAGCAACTCTCGGAATCCCTCGACACTCTGCTTCCCCAGACCCACCTGAACCAGGGCCCCCGCCGTCCGTCGGACCTGGTGGGGGAGGAAGGCGTTCGCCTCCATGACCAGCACCACCAGGGGGCCCCTGCGGGCCACCTGGGCGCGGAGCACGCAGCGGTGTGTGCTGGCGCCTGCATGCTCCATCGGGCCGGAGAAGGCGGCGAAGTCATGCACGCCCACCAGCGCCTTCCCTGCGCGCCGCATGGCCTCCACGTCCAGGGGCTGGGGAACATGCTCCGCGAAACGGCGCCACAGAGCCGACGGCTGGGGAGCATTGGTGATCAGGTAGCCATACTCCCGGCTGAAAGCATCGCGCCGCGGGTCAAAGCCGCCTGCCACCTCATGGGCCTGTTGCACCCGTATGTCCTCTGGCAGGTAGAAGTTCAGGGCCCGAACGAAACTCTCGGGTGGATACGGTGCCGTAGTGCGAAACGCCACCACCTGCCCCTTGGCATGCACGCCCGCGTCGGTACGGCTGGCTCCGCTGGTCTTCGTATATTGCCTCGTAAGCTGCTGAAGGGCACGTTCCAGCGCCCCCTGGACCGTGGGGCCGTTGTGCTGCACCTGAAAGCCCTGGTAGGCTGTCCCTTCGTACTCCACCAGGAGCGCCAGCTCTCGTTCCCTTCCTGGCGCCCTCAACGCCTCTTCCTCCGGCCACCCCGTGGCCCACTAGCAGGCTGCTGAAAAACGCCCTTCGACAAGCTCAGGGCGAGCGGTCTAGCTCCGTTCGTGCTGAGCCCGTCGAAGTACGAACAATGCTTTTTCCGCAGCCCACTAGATCAGTTCCAGGAGGGCCATGGGGGCAGCGTCGCCTTGCCGGTAGCCGACGCGCATGATGCGGGTGTATCCCCCTGTCCGCTCCTTGTAGCGCTTGGCCAGGTCATCGAAAACCTTTCGGATAACCTCGTCGTCCTGCAGAAAGGCATAGGCAAGTCGGCGGTAGTGGAGAGCCCGGGCCCGGTTTGGAGGCGTGTCCGCCTCCTCCAGCACCATGAGCGCCTACTTGCCATAGGTGATCAGGCTCTCCACAAGGCTGTGGGCAGCCTTGGCCTTGGGGAGGGTGGTTTTGATGCGCTCATGGAGGACCACCGAGCGGACCAGGCTCCGAAAAAGGGCGTTCCGTTGCCCGGTGGGCCTCCCCAGCTTGTATGTCTTTGGCTTATGCGGCATAGCGCCTACTCCTGTTCAGGGAACCCCCCGGACTCCTCGGACGTATCATCCTGGATCTGCACCAGTTCAGGGGCCTTGGTTTCAGTCTCCGGCTCAGGTGCCGGTTGTCTGGTCTCTGGAAGGGGAAGGTCTTTCTCCCGCATGCGGTTCAGCAGCTCCTCCAACGACTTGTCACCAAAGTTTCGGATCTTCTTCAGGTCCTCCTGAGTCCGTTCCAGGATCTCCCCCACCTTGTTGATGCCTGCCCGCTTCAGGCAGTTGAGCGTCCTGGAGGAGAGCTCCAGCCGCTCCACAGGGAGATTGTATACCTCGGCAGGGACAGTGAGCACGACCGCAGGCTTGTGGGGGGCACCTTCCACAACCTTCTCTGCCTGGGTGAAGCGGAAGAAGTGGTCCGCCAGAAGCTGCGCCGCCTTCTGGAGGGCCGCCGTAGGAGCAATAGTTCCGTCGCTCCAGACCTCCAGGACGAGCCGTTCAAAGTCCGTTACCTGGCCGACTCGTATGCGCTCCACCGAGTAGTTCACTTTTCGTACCGGGGTGAAGATGGCGTCCACAGGCAGGGTGCCGACGGGAAGGCCATTGCCGTGCTGGGCAGGGACATAGCCCTTCCCATGCTCGACATTGAACTCCATCACCAGTTTCCCCTCAGGCGAGTCCAGCGTAGCCAGGTGGAGCTCGGGGTTTACAATCTCGAAGTCTGCCGAGGCAACAATGTCCCCCGCACTCACCGTTCCTGGGCCCGTGACCTCCAGGCGCATCCGGCCAGGACGGTCTGAGAGAGGCCGCAGCCGGATCGCCTTCACGTTCTGCATCAGCTCCAGCACCTCCTCCTTGACGTGGGGGATGGCGGAGAACTCGTGGAGGACGCCTTCGACCCGCATCCAGGTGACGGCGGCTCCTTCGATGGAGCGAAGCAGCACCCGCCTCAAGGGGTTGCCCAGGGTAATCCCCAGGCCTTGCTCCAGGGGCTCCATGGCAAACTTGCCGTAGGTGTCCGTGAGCTCCAGGACTTTGATCTCAGGCCTGGGGACTTCCCGTTCTCCTGGCCTGCGCTCTTCACGTCCGCCGAGGGCGACAATGGACTCCAAGGCACCCACTCCTCTCAAGCCGGTGGTCCCCGAGGGGACAACCCTCTCTTACCGAGAGTAGAACTCCACAATCAGTCGGGTATCCAGGCGCAGGTCCAGGTCTGCCGGCTGCGGCAAGGACATGACCTTGCCGGTCATGGTCGCGGTATCCAGGCTCAGCCAGCCAGGGACCGGCCGTCGTGGGATCCCCTCGGTCTGGGCTTTGAAGAACTCCTTCTGCTTGGCGGTCTCCTTCCAGCCTACCGTGTCTCCGGGGCGCACCGTAAAGGAGGGGATGTCCACCTTCCGGCCGTGCACCGTCACGTGTCCGTGCAGCACCAACTGGCGGGCCGCCTTGCGGGAGTCAGCGAAGTTCAGCCGATACACCACGTTGTCCAGCCGTCGCTCAAGAAGCTGGAGGAGGTACTGGCCAGTGACGCCCGGCTGCTTCTGCGCCTTGGTCATGTACCGCTCAAACTGGCGCTCGCCCACACCGAACACACGCCGCGCCTTCTGCTTCTCACGGAGGCGAACTCCATAGTCTGAGAGACGGCGGCGTCCCGGGGGCCGCTCCCCCGGGGGGCGGCGGCGCTGCTCGATGGCGCACTTGGGGGTAGAGCAGCGATCCCCTTTCAGGAAAAGCTTTTCGTTCACCTGGCGACACAGCCGACATACCGGCCCAGTGTAGCGACCCATACCAATCTCCTCTTCTTACACCCGGCGCCGCTTTGGGGGCCGGCACCCGTTGTGGGGCACAGGGGTTACGTCTCTGATGCTGGTGATGGCCAGGCCCGCCGCCTGCAGGGACCGGATGGCCGCCTCTCGACCCGGGCCGGGCCCCCTGACGTAGACATCCACCTGGCGCAGGCCGTGTTCTATCCCTTTCCTGGCGGCGTCTTCAGCGGCGCGCTGGGCGGCGAAGGCCGTCCCCTTCCGGGAGCCCTTGAACCCCATCGTCCCAGCACTCCCCCAGCTCAGAACATTCCCTTGAAGATCGGTCAACGTCACCACCGTGTTGTTGAACGAGGACTGGACGAACGCACGGCCTACGGGTACAGCCTTTCGTTCTCTTCGCTTGGCTCCGCGCTTCGGCATACGTCTCCTTTTTGCTCCTGTTACCGTGGTGAACCCTGAACTCCCGCCACCCTGCCCTCCTCAAGGATGCTCCCGGGGCAGGGGCGACGGGATCTGCTGCTACTTCTTGGCAGCGGCGCGGCGGCGGCCTGGCACGGTCTTCCGAGGGCCCTTGCGTGTCCTGGCGTTGGTGCGGGTGCGCTGGCCCCGCACGGGCAGCCCTCTGGAGTGACGTATCCCCTGATAGCAGCGGATGTCTATCTTGCGGCGGATATTCATCTGGACCGTCCGCCGCAGGTTGCCCTCCACCTGATAGTTCCGATCAATAATCTCCCGGACCCGGCCGAGCTGCTCTTCGGTGAGCTCCTTCACCCTGGGATTCCCAGCTATCCCAGCCTGGGCCACCACCTTCTGGGCCAGGGTGGGGCCGATGCCGTAGATGTATCGCAGAGAGATCTCGACGCGCTTGTTATCGGGGATGTTGACGCCTGCTACAATGGGCACACGACCTCCTTGGGCACCCTAGCCCTGACGCTGTAGATGCTTGGGATTTGAGCAGAGGACCCGCACCACCCCGTGGCGCCGGATAATCTTGCACTTTTCACAACGGCGCTTGACCGATGCACTGACCTTCATACCCTTCCCCTCGTCTTCGCTCACCCTGGCAGTGGCTACCGGAATCGGTACGTGATGCGGCCCCTGGTCAGGTCGTAGGGCGAGAGCTCCACCAGCACCCGGTCGCCAGGGAGAACGCGAATGAAATGCATACGTATCTTCCCCGAGGCGTGCGCCAGGACGGCGTGGCCGTTGGCCAGCTTCACCCGGAACATGGCGTTGGGAAGCGACTCCTCTACCAGACCTTCTACCTCAATGGTTTCCTTTTTCGCCGTCGGCATCCGCGCTCCTGCCCTTACCCCGGGCTGAACTCATGCAACCGTAAGAATCTCAGCACCATCTTGTCCCACCAGCAGCGTATGCTCGAAATGGGCTGACAGGCTGGCGTCGGCAGTCACCACCGTCCAGCCATCCCCCAGCACCCGCGTGCGCCAGGTTCCGATGTTGACCATCGGTTCAATGGCGATGGTCATGCCAGGGCGGAGCAACGGGCCGCGCCCCGGCACCCCATAGTTGGGGACCTGGGGGTCTTCGTGCAAGACCTGGCCGATGCCGTGCCCCACATACTCCCGCACTACCCAGTAGCCCTTGTCCTGGACAAAGGCTTCGATGGCCGCCCCAATGTCGCCGATCCTGGCTCCCGCCCGGGTTGCCCGGATTCCTACCCCCAGCGCCTCACGGGTGGTTTCTACGAGGGCCTGGGCAGCCGTGGCGGCTTTGCCAGCCACCACCGTGGCTGCGGCGTCGCCATACATCCCACCCACCACCGCCCCTACATCGAGCTTGACCAGGTCCCCTTCCTTGATACTCCGCTCCCCGGGGATGCCGTGAACAATCTCCTCATTCAAAGAGACGCAGATGGTGGCAGGAAATCCCCGGTAGCCCAGGAAGGCCGGCTTCGCCCCCAGGCGCTTGACCTCTCGCGCCGCCAGGGTATCCAACTCCCGGGTCCGCATCCCTGGCTGAACCGAGTGTACCAACAGGTCCAGCACCGACGCCACAACCCGTCCAGCCTGCCGCATCAGATCAATCTCCTGCGGCGACTTGATGGTGACCCCCCGCGGAGCCGGCGGGTTGGCAGTATTGATGACACCTTTCTTATGCATATTGTACTCAATCCACCCGATCCATGCACGTCCAGGGGTTCATCGCTCTCCCCGGCCACCTGCTGGCTCTGAAGACCCTACGAACGGGTCCCGCTGGCAACGGCCAGCATCTCCTGGGCAATCCCCTGCGCCTCCCGCTGGCCATCTATCTCGAACAGCTTCCCTTGCTCTCGGTAGTAGGTGACCAGCGGAGCTGTCTGCGCCTCATACACCGCAATCCGCTGGCGCACCGCCTCGGGGCGGTCGTCCTCTCGCTGGTAGAGCTCGCCGCCACAGCGGTCACACCTCCCAGGAACCCTGGGTGGGGCCGTGACCGGGTGGTAGGGGGCATGGCAGCTCCGGCAGGTAAGGCGGCCACCCAGGCGCCGCACCAGCTCCTCGGAGGACACGTTGAGGTAGAGCACGCAGTCAATCCCCTGGGCTCCCAGGGCCCGGTCCAGAGCCTTCGCCTGCTCCAGGGTCCGCGGGAAGCCATCCAGGATGAACCCCCGCGCACAATCCGGCTGCCCGATACGCTCCAGAATCATCTGGATAACCACCTCGTCCGGGACCAGCAGCCCCTGCTGCATATAGGAGCGGGCCTTCTGGCCCAGTGGGGTGCCGCGAGCCTGATGCTCCCGCAGCAGGTCCCCCGAGGCGATATGGGCGATGCCCAAGCGCTGGCGCAGGGTCACCGCCTGGGTCCCCTTCCCGGCCCCCGGGGGCCCCAGCAGAACCAGACGCACCGGCGACGCCTTCTTGTCCAAGGAGAACTCCCGCCTCACTACTTGATGAACCCCTCATAGTGGCGCATGAGCAACTGCGCCTCCAACTGGCGCATGGTGTCCAGGGCCACCCCAACCACGATGAGCAAAGCCGTGCTGCTGAGCTGGAGGGCGCGCACCCCGGTGACCAGGCTCGCCACGTAGGGGATGACGGCGATAACGCCCAGAAAGAGGGCGCCCCCCCAGGTGATGCGAAGGATAACGCGGCTCAGGTACTCTTCGGTCGGCTTGCCTGGTCTGATGCCGGGAATAAAGCCCCCATTCTTCTGCAAATTGTCCGCCAGGTTCATCTGGGCGTAGATGACCATGGTGTAAAAAAAGGCAAAGAGCACTACCAGGAAGAAGAGCACCAGCCAGTACACCACGTGGGTGCCTCCAAAGGTGGTCACCACCGCCTGGGCAATGCGGGAGCCCGGGGAGGTGCTGCCCGGAACCACGAAGTAGTTGGCGATGGTGGCGGGGAGAATCAGCACGGAGAAGGCGAAGATGAGGGGGATCATGCCCGCGGAGTTGACCCGCAGGGGGATGTAGGAGGCGCCCGCCGCCCGGCGCACCATGCCCCCCCTGAAGACCGTCCGGCCGTACTGGACCGGCACCCGCCGGGTGGCCTCGGTAAACACGACAATGACGTACACAATCGCAACCCCAATGATGCCCAGGAAGAGGACCCCACCCACGTTGCTCCGCTCCAGGAAGCCCTGGCTCACCATCTGAGGGAAGTTGGCGACGATGCCCCCGAAGATGATGACGGAGATGCCGTTGCCGATGCCCCGCTCGGTGATGAGCTCCCCCAGCCAGACCAGGAACATGGTCCCAGCGGTCATGGACAGGACCATGGCCACGGTGTGCAGCAGGCCACCCCCCAGGATGCTGACACCGCCGACGACCCCAGCCTGCTGGAGGAAGATGAGCTGGCCGTAGGCCTGGAGGGCCGCGATGGGCACGGTGGCCCAGTGGGTGATCTGGTTGAGCTTCTGGCGCCCGTACTCTCCCTCCTTGGAGAGGGCCTTGAGCTGTGGAACTACAGGCACCAGGAGCTGGAAGACGATGGAGGAGGTGATGTAGGGATACACCCCCATGGCTGCGACGCTGAGGTTGCGCATGGCGCCGCCGCTGAACAGGTCCAGCATCCCCAGGAGCTGGTTCTCGCGGAAGAGGTTGGTCAGGGCATCCCGGTCCACCCCCGGCACGGGGACGTGGGCCATGAAGCGAAAGAAAACGAGCATCGCCAGGGTGAACAGGAGCCGAGCCCGCAGGTCGGGGATGCGGAAGGCATCCAGCACCGCCTGGAGGAGTCGCGGCTTTCCCGCCTCTCCCTTAGCTGCTTGCACCATGAGCATCCTCACCTTGCGGGCCCTTGGTCGCTGCCTTCCTCGGGCCTTTGTGCCCCTTACCAGCAGCCTTCGGCATCGCCTCCAACTCCTGCACCTTGCCGCCCGCCGCCCCTATCTTCGCCTTTGCGGAGGCCGAGAAGCGATGGGCTGTCACCGTCATGGGCTTGGACACGTCGCCGTTGGCCAATACCTTCACCGGGAGCCTCAGGTTTCGGAGGAGGCCGGCCTCAAGCATCCGCTGGGGCGTCACCTCTGCCCCCGCCTCGAACCGCCCCTCCAGGTCCTCCACCTTGACAAGTTGATAGTTCTTGGGGAACGGGTTGTGGAAGCCCTTCTTCGTAGGCATCCCCAGGATGAGGGGCAACTGCCCGCCTTCGAGGCCGGGGCGCATCCGCTTCCCCGCGCGGGATTTCTGCCCCTTGCGCCCCCTTCCGGAGTAGCTCCCATGCCCGCTGGCGTCTCCACGCCCCACCCGCTTGGGGGGCTTCCGGGCGCCCGCAGGCGCCTTCAACTCATGCTGCTTTACCATAGCATCCTATCTTCGGGGAATCCCCTTCCCCTACATTGTCCCCTCGCCTAAGCCTCGTCGGGCAGAACCTCTACCGAAACGAGATGTCGCACCTTGTTCACCATCCCTCGAATCGCCGGGGTATCCTGGTGCATCACGGTAGCGTGGAGCCGCCGGAGCCCCAGGGAGCGAATCGTCGCCCGCTGATCACGCTCGAAACCGATCCAGCTCTTGACCCAGGTGACGCGCAGCCTGCTCATGGCCGGACCCCTGCCCCTTGAGCCGATGGTGGCGGGGTCAGAGTGGGCGGCTTCCGCGAGGCCACTGCCGCCTGGGGGTCTTGCAGGGCGACCAGACACTCCATAACGGCTTTCGCCAGGTTCACAGGGTTTGTGTTCCCCAGCGCCTTGCTCAGAATGTCCTGGACACCCACCAGCTCCACAATAGCCCGGACCGTGGCGCCCGCCACCACGCCGGTGCCAGGCACCGCGGGCCGCAGCAAAACCTCCGAGGAGCTGTACTTGGCAGAAACCTCGTGGGGGAGGGTGGTGCCCTTCAGCGGCACCCGAATCATGCTGCGCCGGGCAATGGCGACGCCTTTGCGCACCGCATCGGGGACTGCGTCCGCCTTCCCCATACCGATACCCACATGCCCCTGACCATCCCCCAGGGCGACCAGGGCGTTGAAGCGCAGGTGCTTCCCCCCAGCGGTAACCTTGGCGACCCGTCGGATGAGGATGACCCGCTCGCTGGTCTGCTGGAGATCCTCGGCATTGACCTTGGGAGCACGCTCATAACGTATTGTCCTGGCCATCAGAAGCTGAGACCTCCCTCCCTTGCGCCCTCCGCCAGGGCCTTGACCCTCCCGTGGTACAGGAAGCCACCCCGGTCGAAGACCACCTGGCGGATGCTGGCCGCCGCGGCCCGGCGGGCAACGACGCCTCCCACCAGCCTGGCCACCTGGGTCTTGTTCTTCCCCTTGCAAGCCTCTCGCAGCTCTGCCTCCCCGTCCCAGGCTGAGGCCAGGGTGTGCCCACGCTGGTCATCAACGACCTGAGCGTAGATGTGGCTGAGGCTGCGAAAGACGCAGAGACGGGGCCTTTCTGGGGTGCCGAGGATTCTCTTCCTCACCCGCAGATGCCGCACCCAGCGCATGACCTTGGGTGCCTTCACCTTGCGATAGAGCTTCTTCCTGGTGGGTACGCTCACCATCCTAAGTCTTCCTCGCTGCCGCTTTCCCTGGCTTCAGCCGCACCACCTCGCCGGCATAGCGGATGCCCTTCCCTTTGTAGGGGTCCGGGGGCTTCACTGCCCGGATCTCTGCCGCCACCTGGCCCACCTGCTGCTTGTCGCAGCCAGAGATGACGACGCGGTTGGCGCCCTCTACCTTGACGGTGACCCCTGCTGGGGGTTCCATCTCCACGGGATGAGAGAATCCAACCTGGAGGACCACCTTGTTGCCGCTCTGCTGGATGCGATACCCCACCCCGACCAGCTCCAGGGTTTTCTGGTATCCCTGAGCCACCCCCGTGACCATGTTGCTGAGGAGGGCCCTGCTCAGGCCGTGCAGCGCCTTGTGCTGCCGCTGGTCCGAGGGCCGGCGTACACGGATGACGCCATCCTCCACCGTGACGGTGATCTCGGCGGGCAGCGCCTGGGTCAGCGTGCCGAGCGTGCCTTTCACCGTCACCTGGTTCTCCGCGCCGATGTTGACCTGGACCCCCTTGGGGATGGGAATAGGCTTGTTGCCGATACGGGACATCCTTCACCTACCAAACATAGCAAAGGAGTTCGCCGCCGATGCCGCGGCGCTTTGCCTCCTGGCCTGCCATCACCCCTTGAGAGGTGGAGATGATCGCGACCCCCATGCCCCCGAGGATGCGGGGGATTTTATCTTTCCCGACGTAGATACGCAGGCCGGGCTTGCTCACCCGCTTCAACCCTTTGAGCACGGGCTGCTTGCGCCCGGTGTAGGCCAACTGGATCTTCAGCCACCGGTGGGGCTCTCCGCGCACCACCTGCCACTCTTTGATGAACCCCTCCTCCTTCAGGATCCTGGCAACCGCCAGCTTCACGTTGGAGGTGGGAATCAGCACCTGCTCGTGACGCGCATCCTTGGCATTCCGAATGCGTGTCAGCAGGTCTGCGATGGGGTCGGTGACGACACCTGCCATCTCCTCTCCCCCCTTTACCAGCTTGCCTTGCGTATGCCGGGTATCTCCCCTTTGAGGGCCAGGTAACGGAAGCAGAGGCGGCAGAGGCCGAACTGCCGGAAGAAGGCCCGCGGCCGGCCGCACAGCCGACATCGGTTCCGGTAACGAGTCGCAAACTTGGGCGTCTTCAGCCAACTGGCGATCTTCGCTCTTCTGGCCACCGCGCTCTCTCCTCAGCTCCTAATTGGCGGCTGCTGGGGCCTGCTCCTTGGCGAAGGGGCATCCCAGCAGCTCCAGCAGTCGCAGCGCCTCCCGGTCTGAGCGAGCCCTGATGGCGATGTTAACCTGGAGGCCCCGGATCTTGTCGATCTGGTTGTAGTCAATCTCCGGGAAGATAACCTGTTCCCGGATACCCAGGGAGAAGTTGCCCCGGCCATCGAAGGCGCTGCGGGAAACCCCCCGGAAGTCCCGAATACGCGGGAGCACCGCATTGAACAGCTTGTCCAGGAAAAGGTACATCCGGTCGCCCCGGAGGGTGACCGCGATGCCTACGGGCTCCCCGGCGCGCAGCTTGAAGCCGGCGATAGACCTGCGGGCGCGTCGCTGCACGGGCTGCTGCCCCGCAATGAGGGAGAGGTCCCGGGTGGCCGCCTCCATTGCCTTGGGGTTGCTGATGGCCTCCCCCAGGCCGATGTTCAACACCAGCTTTTGCAGACGCGGCACTGCCATGGGGTTTCGGTAGTTGAAATCGCGCATGAGGGCCGGAACCGCCTCCTCGCGGTACCGCTTCAGGAGACGGGGTGGCACCCGCGGCTTCACCTGGGGTTCAGGCTGGGGCTCACTGGGCGGTGGGGGTGCCGCCTCTTTTCGGCGGGGGCCACGGGCCGGGCGGGGCTGCGCCTGCGCCTGCGCCTTGCCCTCTCCCTCCGCTTTCGGCTTTTCCGCCTCACCGGCGGCAGGCCCCGCGGGGGCGGGCGCTGCCCGAGGTCGCCGCGCAGGTCGAGGCTTGCTCTCCGCAGCTCCCTCGGCCGCAGGCCTGGCTTCCCCCGCCGGCTCTCCTAGTCGATCGTCTCTTTGCATTTCCTGCATATGCGCACCTTCTTGCCATCCTCCAGAAACCGGAACCCCACGCGGACGGGCTGGTTGCACCGGGGGCAGACCACTTCCAGCCGCGAGAGAGGGATAAGCGCCTCCATGCTGACAATGCCCCCCTGCCGGACGCCGGGCTGCGCCTTCTGGTGCCGCTTCACCAGGTTCACCCCCTCCACCAGGGCCCGCCCTTCCTTGAGGGAGACGCGCTGAACCTTGCCCTGCTTGCCCCGATCCTTGCCGGCCCGGGCCTGTACGGTATCTCCCTTCCGCAGCTTCTGCGCCATGCTACACCACCTCAGGGGCCAGGGAAACGATCTTCATGTACCCCTTCTCTCGGAGCTCGCGGGCCACCGGCCCGAAGATGCGCGTCCCCTGGGGATTCAGCTTGTCAGTCAGGATCACTGCGGCATTCTCGTCAAAACGGACATAGGTCCCATCGCTGCGGTGGGAGTTGTTCCGCACCCGCACCACCACCGCCCGGACCACCTTGCCTTTTTTCACCGCGTCGGGGGCATTGGGGATGGCCTCCTTCACCGAGGCGACAATCACGTCCCCGATCCCGGCATAGCGACGGTAGCTCGCCCCGGGGATGTTGATGCACATGATCCTCTTGGCCCCGGAGTTGTCGGCCACGACCAGGCGGGTGTAACGCTGGATCACGCTGGGGCCTCCTCATGAGGCGTGGCTCTTGCTGTGGGTGGGGATGGAGGGGCAGCCGCCTCGGCACTCACAGGGGGCTGCGCCCCCTCGGCGCTGACTCCGGCGGCCCCGACCCCGGCTGGCTCAGCCTTCGCCTCGCCCCTGGCTTGCGCTGGCCCAGCCTTCACCTCGCCCAGCAGCTCCCGATCCACCTCCGAGGGCTCCATCTCCACCACCTCTTTGCGCCGCACAACCTCCCGGACCAGAAAACGTTTGGTCTTGGAGAGGGGCCGCACCTCCACGACCCGCACCAGGTCTCCCACGTGGCATTCTCCCTTCGGGTCATGGACATAGAGCGTGGTGGTGCGGCGGATGGCCTTCTTGTAGAGAGGGTGGTGCTGCACCCACTCCACGGAGACCACCACCGTTTTCTGCATCCGGTCGCTGGTCACCCGCCCCACATACTCGCGCTGCTTCATGCTGCTCTTATCCCCAGTTCTCGCTCCCGCAGGATCGTATGGATCTGCGCTATCTTTCTGCGCACCTTGGTCATCTCAGAGCGGCTCATCTGCTGATGGGTAGTCCAGCGGAAGCGCAGGTTCATGAGTTCCCGATACGAGTTTTCCAACTCCTTCTGAAGCTCCTCGTCGTTCCTGGCCCGAAGCTCTTCAATATGCACGGCCTACGCCTCCTCCGCGCCCGTCGGCACCAGGAAGTCCTCCCGGCTCACGATCCTCGTGCTGAAGGGGAGCTTGTCAGCCGCCAGCTTCAGCGCCTCCCTGGCTATCTCTCGGGTCACGCCGCCCACTTCAAAAAGCATACGGCCTCGAAGGACAACCGCTACCCAGTGGTCAACGGGGCCTTTCCCACCCCCCTGGCGGGTCTCAGCCGGCTTCTTGGTGACCGCTTTGTCGGGGAAGACGCGGATCCACACCTGGCCACCGCGGCGCAGGTGGTGCGTGATGGTGCGACGAGCCGCCTCAACCTGCCGTGCCGTCACCCACGCGGAATCCAGCGCCTTGAGCCCCCACTCCCCGTAGTGGAGGGTGGTGGCAGCGGTGGCGACGCCCTTGCGGCGGCCCCGGTGGGACTTTCGGTATTTAACTCGTTTCGGTTGCAGCACTGGCCACCTCTTCCCCTGCTTCAGGGGTCACCTTCACCTGGATCGGCGCCATCTCTTCCTCGGGAACCTCAGGTTCCTTGCCGACGGGCCGGATGTCTCCCTTGTAGATCCAGACCTTTACGCCGATCCGCCCCATCACGGTGAGGGCCTCCACCACAGCGAAGTCAATGTCGGCGCGGATGGTGTGGAGCGGCACCCGCCCCACCATCATCTTCTCCCGCCGGGCGATTTCGGCCCCACCCAGGCGGCCCCGGCAGATGATGCGGATGCCCAGGGCGCCGGCCTGCATGGTCCGGCTGGCGGTCTGGACCATGGCGCGGCGGTGGGACACCCGCCGCTCCAGTTGATCGGCAATACTCCTTCCCACCAGGGCGGCATCCAGCTCCGGCTGGCGCACCTCCTGGACGTTGACCCGAACCCGCCCCTTTGTCAGGGCCTCCAGGGACTGGCGCAGCTCCTCAACCCGCTGGCCCTGGCGGCCGATGATGATGCCTGGCCGCGAGGTAAAGATGGCAACCGTAACCTCCCCGGCGCTCCGCTCTATCTCCAGGTGCGAGATTCCCGCCCCCTGGTACTTGCCCATGACAGCCTGACGAAGCCGCTGGTCCTCGTAGACCATCTCCCGGTAGTCCGTTTTCCGCGCCGCGAACCAGCGCGCGTGCCAATCTTTGATGATGCCGAGCCGGAACCCGATGGGATGGGTTTTATGTCCCACCTTCGGATACCTCCTCCTCAACGACAATGGTGATGTGGCAGGAGCGGCGCAGGATAGGGTTGGCCCTGCCCCGGGACTGAGGCCGGAACCGCTTCAGGCGCGGACCGTCGTCCGCCACCGCCTGAACAATACGCAGGTCCTCTTGCGCCATCATCTGATTGTTCTCCGCATTGGCAACGGCAGACCTGACCGTCTTGGCCACCGCCTCCGCCACCGGGCTGGGGATGAAGCGCAGGATGTCAAGGGCCTGCTGGATCGGCTTGCCCCGGATCAGGCCCAGGACTCGGCGGACCTTCTTGGGAGACATTCCGAAGTCTCTGTACACCGCTCGAACAGCCACGCTTGCTTGCTCCTACGTCTTGGCAACCTGGGTTGTCTTCTCGGTCCGGCCGGAGTGGGAACGAAACGTGCGGGTGGGCGCAAACTCCCCAAGCCGATGGCCCACCATGTTCTCGGTGAGGTAGATGGGGACATGGCGCCGCCCATCGTGCACCGCGATGGTGAGCCCCACCATATCCGGAACGATGGTGGACGCCCGGGACCAGGTCTTGATGATGACCTTCTCCCCGGAGCGGCGGGCTTCCAGCACCTTCCCCATCAGATGGGGGTCCACAAAAGGCCCCTTCTTAACCGACCTGCCCATAGCCAATCCTCCGCCGCTTCACGATGAAACGGTTCGACCTCTTGTTCCGGCGTGTCTTGTACCCGAGGGCAGGCTTGCCCCACGGGGTCTTGGGATGCTTCAGCCCGATGGGGTTGCGGCCCTCACCGCCTCCGTGGGGATGGTCCCGCGGGCTCATGACCTTGCCTCGAACCTCCGGCCTCCTGCCCAGGTAGCGGGTGCGGCCGGCTTTGCCTAGATTGACATTCTGATGGTCCAGGTTGCCAACCTGGCCAATGGTGGCGTAGCACTCGCTGAGGACCCGGCGGATCTCGCCAGAAGGCAGCCGCACCTGGGTGTAGCGGTCTTCCCTGGCCATCACCTGGGCGACCGTACCTGCGCTGCGCACAATCTGACCACCACGCCCGGGTTGCAGCTCAATGTTGTGGACCGTGCTGCCCAAAGGGATGATCTTGAGGGGCAGGGCGTTGCCAGGCCGGATCTCGGCATCGGGGCCCGCCATGACCGTATCGCCCACCTTCACCCCCACCGGCGCCAGGATGTACCGCTTCTCCCCGTCCTTGTACCAGATCAGGGCGATGCGTGCCGAGCGGTTGGGGTCGTATTCAATGGCGGCCACCCTTCCAGGTACACCAGCCTTGTCTCGTCGCTTGAAGTCAATAATGCGGTACATGCGCTTGTGGCCACCGCCACGATGGCGCACCGTGATCTTCCCCCGGGCGTTCCGGCCCCCGCTCTTCCGCAGGGGGGTCAACAGCCGGCGCTCCGGGGTGTCCTTGGTCACCTCGGCGAAGTCCGGCAGGGCCGCTTGGCGGAGGCCCGGAGTAGTGGCCTTGAAGGTCTTCAGGCCCATACCTACATCCCTTCAAAAATCTGTATTTTCTGGCCGGGCTTCAGGGTGACGATCGCCTTTTTCCAATCGCGGCCCTCCACCAGGCGCATGCGGAAGTGCTTGCGTTTCCCTTTCATGTTCATCACGTTGACCCGCACCACATCCACGCCGAACATGTGCTCCACCGCCTGCTTCACCAGGCCCTTGTTGGCCTTCAGGGAGACCTCAAAGCTGTACTGCCCCTGCTCCTGAAGGCGCAGACTCTTCTCGCTGACAATGGGCCGCACCAGCACCTGGGCAAAATCGGGGATTGATGTCATTCTTACAACCTCATGCGGCGCCAGGAGGCGGGACGCTGGCAGCCACCTCACCCCTAGCTTTGGCGCCTCGGCGGGGGCGCTCCTGGGCCCACAGCTCCTCCACCCGCCGCACCCCGTCTTCAGTAATCAGAAGGTGGTCGTAGTTCAGGAGATCCAGCGTGTTGAGCACGTGGGCAGGACACGCCTTGACCCCCGGAAGGTTGCGGGCTGACAGCACCACCCCCTGCTGCGGCTCACGGAGGAGGATCAGGCACTTCTTCTGGATACCCAGGGCCTGCAACACCCCCTTCATCTCCTTGGTCTTGGGCGCCGCCAGGTCCAGGGCATCCACCACGGTAATCTCGCCATTGCGGGCCTTCTCCGACAGGAGGGAACGGATAGCCAGGCGCCGCATCCGCTTGGGGGTATACTGGCGATACTCCCTGGGGGTGGGGCCGAAAACGACCCCACCGTGGCGCCACTGGGGCGCGCGGATGCTTCCCTGTCGGGCGCGGCCTGTGCCCTTCTGTCGCCAGGGCTTGCGCCCCCCACCTCTGACCTCGCCGCGGTCCTTGGTAGCATGGGTTCCCTGGCGCTGGTTGGCCAACTGGCCCACCATGACCTGATGGACCAGCGCCCCCTTCAGTGGCACGCCGAACACGGCGTCGCTCACCTGAATGCTCCGCACCACCTCGCCCCGAGGGTTTTTTACCGGGAGTTCCATGCCCTTAGCTCCTCGCCTTCACAGCACGGGAGATCCGCAGCAGGCCATTCTCCGGGCCAGGCACAGGGCCCTGAAGAAACAGGAGGTTCCGTTCCTTGTCCACCTGGACAACCTCCAGGTTCTGCACCGTGATCCGCTCATGCCCCCAGTGACCAGCCATGCGCAGCCCTTTCAGGACCCGCCCGGCGAAGGTGGTGGCCCCCACTGAGCCAGGGGCCCGGTGCCGGTCGGACTGGCCATGCGTTTTGGGGCCGCCTTTGAACCCGTGGCGTTTCACAACGCCACTGAAGCCATGCCCCTTGGACGTACCGGTCACATCCACCAGGTCGCCGGGCTTGAACAGCCCGACATCCACCGTCTGCCCCTCCTGAAGGTCCCCGAGCTCGCTCACGCGCACCTCACGCAGGTGCCGGAAGAGCTTCCCGACCCGCCGCAGGTGCCCCGCACGAGGCTTGTTGAGGGGCCTGAGGTCCGCACGCTTCACGCGCTTGAACTCCTGCCCCTCGGGGAAGCGGCCCACCTCCTCGAAGCCCAGTTGCACCGCCAGGTAGCCATCCTTCCCCAGGGTCCGCACCTGCGTGATGACACAGGGGCCCGCCTGAATAGCCGTCACGCCCACCGGGCTCCCGTCCTCCCGGAAGAGTTGGGTCATGCCGATCTTCTTGCCGAGAATCCCGTTCACAGTCATGGCGCTACGTCTTGATGGTGATGTCCACTCCCGCCGGGACATTGAGGCGGGAGAGGGCTTCCAACGTCTTGGACGTGGGTTCCAGGATGTCAATGAGGCGCTTGTGCGTCCGCAGCTCGAAGTGCTCCCTGGAGTCCTTGTCAATGTGGGGTGAGCGCGTCACACAGAACCTGCGAATGGCCGTCGGCAGGGGCACCGGCCCCGCCACGGCAGCGCCGGTGCGTTCCGCCGCCTCCACAATCTGCTTGGCCGATTGGTCCAGGATACGGTGGTCGAAGGCCCGCAGGAGGATGCGTATCTTCTGCCTTGGCATACCTAGTCACCCTTTCCATCCCTAGGGACGAGCTACACCTTCACCAGAAGTTGCTGAGCGACGCCTTCCGGCATCTCCTCGTACCGCCGGAACTCCATGGAGTAGCCAGCGCGCCCCTGAGTCAAGGAACGCACGGCGGTGGCATACCCAAAGGTCTCGGCCAGCGGGATGAATGCCCGGATGGTCTGGATGTCACCCTGGCCCTCGATGGTGCGAATATGGGCCCGCCGCGCACTCAGGTCCCCCAGGACCTCCCCAAGGAAGTCCCCCGGGGTAACGACCTCCATCTCCATGATGGGCTCCAGGAGGATCGGCTTGCCCCGTCTCAGCCCCTCTCGCATCGCGATGGACCCAGCCGCCTTGAACGCCACCTCGGAGGAGTCCACGGCGTGGTAGCTGCCGTCCACCAGAGCCACCTTCACATCAACGACAGGATAGCCCCCCAGCACGCCGTTCCCCAGGACCTCTCGCACCCCTGCTTCCACGGACGAGATGAACTCGCGCGGGATGACCCCGCCCGTGATCCGGTTCTCAAAGACGAAGCCGCTGCCCCGAGGAAGGGGCGAGATCTCCACCCAGACGTGCCCGTACTGCCCGTGGCCGCCCGTCTGGCGAATGAACCGGCCCTCCACGCGCTGGGGGACGGTGATGGCCTCCCGATAGGAGACACGGGGCCGCCCCACATTGGCCCCAACGCCAAACTCCCGCTTCATCCGGTCCACCAGCACGTCCAGATGGAGCTCACCCATGCCCGAAATAACCGTCTGGCCGGTCTCCGCATCATAGCGGACCCGGAAGGTGGGGTCCTCCTCGGACAGCTTGCGGAGGGAGTCGTCCAGCCGCTCCTGGTCGGCCTTGGTTCGGGGCTCCACCGCCACCGAGATCACCGGCTCAGGGAAGGTGGGCGGCTCCAGGATGATGGGGTGCTCCTCGTCGCAGAGGGTATCGCCAGTGAAGGTGTTCTTGAGCCCAACCGCGGCGCCAATGTTCCCCGCGGAGATGCTCTCCGCCTCCTCCCGGCGGTTGGCGTGCATGAAGACCACGCGCCCAGCCCGCTCCCGAAGCTGCTTGGTCGCATTGTACACCATCATCCCCGACTTCAGGGTTCCAGAATAGACCCTGAGGTAAACCAGCCGGCCGATGTAGGGGTCCGTCATCACCTTGAAGGCCAGGGCACTGACCGGCTCCTCAGCGGAGCGCTCTCGCCTGACCTTCTCCCCCGTCCGGGGGACAACCCCCTCCACTGGCGGCATGTCCAGCGGGGATGGGAGGTAGTCCACCACCGCATCGAGCAATGGCTGAATACCCTTGTTCTTCAGTGCCGTGCCACAGACCAGAGGAACAAGGACGGAGCGGATGGTGGCCCGCCGCAGGGCGGCGCGAAGCTCATCAACAGAGATAGCCTTCCCCTCCAGGTACTTCAGCAAGAGGGTCTCATCCGTCTCCGCTACCCGCTCCACTAGGTGGTCCCGATAGCGCGCTACCTCTCCCTGGAGCTCCGGGGGAACAGGCGCCTCGACCGGGGGCCCTGGCTCATCGCTCTCGTACAGAAGCGCCTTCTCTTCCAGCAGGTCCACGACACCGCGGAAGGAGGCCTCGGCCCCGATGGGGATCTGGATGGGCACGGGCCGGGCGTTCAGGCGGCGTGTGATCATCTCCACGGTGCGGGCGAAGTTGGCGCCCACCCGGTCCATCTTGTTGACGAAGCAGATGCGCGGCACGTGGTAGCGGTCGGCCTGGCGCCACACCGTCTCGGACTGGGGCTGAACGCCTGCAACCGCATCAAAGATGACCACCCCGCCATCCAGGACCCGAAGGCTGCGCTCCACCTCTGCGGTGAAGTCCACATGTCCAGGGGTGTCAATGATGTTGATCTTGTGGTCGCGCCAGTAGCAGATGGTGGCCGCTGCGGTGATGGTGATGCCTCGCTCCCGCTCTTGGGGCATCCAGTCCATGACCGCCGTCCCCTCATCCACGTTGCCCAGCTTATAGGTGCGGCCGGTGGAGAAAAGCACACGCTCGGTGACCGTGGTTTTCCCGGCATCAATATGTGCAATAAACCCGATGTTTCGTATGTCTTCCAAGGGAACCCGTTCCTCTCTGTTGGCAAGTCAGCCCTGCCTTGGTGCTGCGTATCGTGTCCCTCTACCAGCGGTAGTGCACGAAGGCCCGGTTGGCCTCAGCCATCTTGTGCAGGTCTTCCTTCCGTTTCACCGCTGCGCCCTCGCCCTTCGCAGCGTCCAAGAGCTCCTGTGCCAGCCGCTCGTGCATGGGCCGTCCCTTGCGCGACCTGGCAGCCGTCAGCAGCCAGCGCCTCGCCAGGGCCTGGCCTCGGGAGGCCCGGACCTCCACCGGGATCTGGTAGGTGGCGCCCCCCACACGCCGGGCCCTGACCTCCAGCAACGGGGTGCTGTTCCGGAGCGCCTTGCTGAAGACCTCCAGGGCGTTCTGGTGGCTCTGGGCCTCCACCGTCTCCAGCGCCTGGTACATGGCCCGCTGCGCAGTGGTCTTTTTGCCCCGCATCAGCATCGTGTTGATGAACTTGGCGACCTCGACGCTGTTGTACTTGGAATCAGGGGGCACAAGTCGAATCTCTGCTCTTCTTCTACGCATGGCTTCGGTCCCTTCCCCTAGGCCGTCCCTGCAGCCGGAGCGCGGCCGTGCTTGGCCCCGTACTTGCTGCGGCCCTGCTGGCGGTTGTTGACTCCAGCGGCATCCAGGGCGCCGCGGATGACGTGGTAGCGGACACCGGGGAGATCTGGAACACGCCCACCCCGCACCAGCACCACCGAGTGCTCCTGAAGGTTATGCCCCTCGCCAGGGATGTAGGCGGTCACCTCCACCCCGTTGGTGAGACGCACCCGGGCGATCTTCCTGAGGGCCGAGTTGGGTTTCTTGGGGGTCATGGTGCGGACCTGGATGCAGACGCCGCGCCGTTGGGGCGCCCCTTCAGCGTTCCAGCCGACGCGATTCTTCAGGGAGTTCTGGCGGTAGTGCAGAGCCGGGGCCTTACTCTTGCCCTTGGACTGATGCCGCCCGTGCCGCACCAACTGGTTGATTGTGGGCATACAACCTCCCACGGCCATCCCTCAACAGGACGAATCCGTGCTTCGTTCCGAGCGCCAAGTGGATAGTGTACCAATTCCTGCGGATGTTGTCAACGGCTTTAGGGGAGCGCTCAGCGCCTTTTAGTTGTCACCCTGAGTGAAGCGAAGGGTCTGGGGTGGGGAACGAAACCCCGCTCCACCAGATTCTTCGTCGCTCCGCTCCCTAGAATGACAGGCACGACACTGCCAGCAGAACTAAAAGACCCTGGGGGAGCGCTCGGTCCAGGTCCCATCCCGGTGGCTCCCAAGCCATGAACCACGCGTTCCACCAAGGGGGGGTGGGGAGTGCCGCAGGTCTGTCAGCCCCCCGTTCCCGCAGTCTCCTGCCCCCGCCTTCACTCCGGCCAGGCGGTGACACCCTGCTCCCTGAGCCTCGCCATCTCCTGGGGGGTGAACCCCAGCTCTGCCAGAATCTCCCGGGAGTGCTGGCCCAGCAGGGGCGCAGGCCCCTCGATGCGGCCTGGGGTCATGGACAGGCGAACCGTGGCGCCCGGCTCCCGCATCCGGCCCCAGACGGGGTGCTGGTACTCGGCCACTCGCCCGCTGGCCACGTTCTCGTCCTTGAGCAGCAGAGTCCGCTCGCCTTCCATGTCGGGGACCTCGAAGGGGACGCCTTCCCGCTCCAGCACCGCCAGCCACTCCTGGGTTGTCCTGGTAGCGAAGCAGGCGCCGAGGAGCGCTGCCAACTCCTCGCTCTGGCGGAGGCTCTCCTGGCCCTGGAAGCGGGCGTCGGCCAACACCTCCTGGCAACCCAAAGCGCGAAAGAGCGCCTGCCACTCAGCCTCCTGCCAGCAGGCGATACACAGCCACCCGTCCCTGGTGCGATAGAGGCGGTTCAGGGGGCCATAGCCCGCCTGCTCCTGATCCAGCAGCCCCTCGGAGACGGTGCGGCCATCGGGGCCGATGAAGACATCCGAGGTGTAGTACATCACTGCTCCAAGCTGCGGCACCTCGATGTACTGGCCCTGGCCCGTGCGGTCCCGGTGGTAGAGGGCCATGAGGATGGCGTTGGCGGCCAGGAGCCCGCAGTACTGGTCGAAGGACGTGGACTGAGCAGGCGGGTTGCCGCGCCCCCCGTTGTTGTAGTGGACCCCCACAAAGGCGGAGTACAGGGGTTCGAAGCCAGGGAAATGCCTGCGCGGCCCCACGGAGCCGTAGGCGGGCGAGAAGCAGTAGATAACCCTGGGGTTCAGCCGGCGAGCGGCCTCGTAGTCAATGTTCAGGCGCTCCGCCACACCGGGGCGGAAGTTGTGCTGCACCACGTCGGCCTGGGCCATGAGCTTGTGGACAACCGCCTGGCCCTCTTCGGCTCTGAGGTTCAGGGCGATGCACCGCTTCCCCCGTTGGGTGTTGTTGAAGCCCTTGTACGCGGGGAAATCGTAGGAGGCAGGGCGAAAGGTTTCTCCCTCCAGGGGCTCCACCTTGATGACGGAGGCCCCCAGGTCTGCCAGCAGTCGCGAAGCCAGAGGGCCGGCAATGAACATGCCGAAGTCCAGGACCCTGAGACCTTCCATGGCAGCCTTCATGGCCTCTTCCTTTGCAAGAGCTTCACACCACCCCCTGGCGTCGGAAGGCGGCCCGCTCCTCCTGGGAGTACCCCAGCCGAGCCAGGACCTCATCGTTATGCTGGCCCGGCAGCGGTGCGGGCCCCCGGATGTGGCCCGGCGTCTGGGCGAACTTCAGGGGAAGCCCCACCTGGCGCAAGGGGCCCAGCCCCGGGTCCTCTACAGAGACCACCATGTCAATGGCCTGGACCTGCTCATCAGCGAAGCATTCGCCGGGGCGCAGGACGGGCCGGTTGGGGACATCGGCCTCCTCCAGGAGTCGCATCCACTCGGCCCTGGGGCGCGAGGCAAAGACCTGCTCAGCCTTCTCCACCATGCGCTTCGCTGCCTCCGCCGTCATGGGCTTCCCCATGCGGTTGGTCTCCTCGCTGCCGACGAACTCCTCCATCCCCAGCGCCTTCATAAGGCGCTCGAAGGCACCC
>JACQUN010000076.1 GCA_016210285.1 Chloroflexota bacterium | reverse complement strand
TAGTACTTGAAGTTGGAGCCACCCTCCCCGTCTCCAGAGAGGAGAATGCACGGGACCCGCTCCACCCCCAGGGCCTGAGCCTCCTGGGCCTGGGTATAGAAGTCGTACAGTCTCAGGTGAAGCTTTGGGGAGAGGGCGACTAATTCCTGGAGCAACTCCTGGGTCTGAGGGCAGGTGGGACACTCGCGCCCCGGTATCACCAGGACGCCCGCGCTCCTCACCGTCACCAGAGTGAGGGTTATGTCCCTCTTTAAGTCCTTTTTGAACCGTTTTTGCAGGGTCTGTTTATCCTGCTGGGAAAGGACTGGCATACCGCCTCCGGCTATGCTTTCGAGGAACCCCTACCGCACTATGACGCTGCCTCCCAGGAGCCAGGTTGACACCTTGGCATTGTCACCCGCCCATCCCAAAGGCTACTCCTCCTCAGCCTCTTCCCCCTGGGCCCCCTTCAGCTGCTGGGGGACCGACGAGGCAGAGCGGATCTGGCGCTCTATCTCCTGGGCTGGCTGCTGGTGTTGGCGTAGATACTCTTTGGCAGCTTCCCGGCCCTGGCCCAGGCGGACCTCGCCAAAGGAGTAAAAGGCCCCGGTCTTCTTCACAATCCCCAAGAGAACGCCCAGGTCAACCAGGTCCCCTTCCTTGGAGATGCCCCGGTTGAACATGATGTCAAACTCTGCGGTGCGAAAGGGAGGCGCCACCTTGTTCTTGACCGTTCTGGCCCGAACCCTGTTCCCTATAACCTCGGTGCCCTGCTTCAGGGCCTCCACGCGCCGGAGGTCAAGGCGGACCGAGGAGTAGAACTTCAGGGCCCTGCCTCCAGGAGTCTCCTCCGGGTTACCGAAGAATACCCCCACCTTCTCTCGGAGCTGGTTGATAAAGACCACAATGGTCCGGGAACGGCTGATAGAAGCGGTGAGCTTGCGCAGGGCCTGGGACATCAAGCGGGCCTGAAGGCCCACGTGGGCGTCGCCCATCTCTCCTTCCAGCTCCGTTTTGGGCACCAGGGCGGCCACGCTGTCAATGACCACCACGTCCACCGCTCCACTCCGCACCAGGTAGTCGGTAATCTCCAGGGCCTGCTCTGCGTAGTCGGGCTGCGAGATGAGCAGCTCATCCACCTTGACGCCCAGGCGCCCAGCGTAAACCGGGTCCAGGGCATGCTCGGCGTCAATGAAGACGGCGGTGCCCCCCTGCCGCTGGGCTTCCGCGATCACGTGGAGGGCCAGGGTGGTCTTTCCGGAGGCCTCTGCGCCGAAGATCTCTGTCACACGCCCACGGGGTATGCCGCCCGCCCCCAGGGCCAGGTCCAGCCCCAGAGAACCGGTGGAGACCGTCTCTATGGCGGCGTGCTGGGCGGCCTCTCCCAGCTTCATCACGGCTCCCTTGCCGTAGTGCCGCTCGATCTGGGCCAGGGCCAGGTCGAGCGCCCTTTCCCGCTCAGAACCCGAAGTCATCTTCCACTCTTTCCCGATGGTCTGGCTACTCCCCGCATAGTACCACAGCTAGCAATGGCGCACAAGGAGCGTGTCATGGCCAACGTTGCTTGAGGGGGCCACAAGCACCGGGTCCGCTCATGGTGAGCCTGTGGAACCCTGAGCGGAGCAACACCTGCAGGACAATAAGAAGCAAGCTACAGCAGAGCTAAGTATCAGGACCGAGGACGGGTGTTCGGGCTGGCTTTCCTCTGAGGGCCAAATTTTCTCAGCATTTCTTCGGCGAATTCAGGGTTGACTTTCCAGGCATCGCCGCCGCAAGGAGGTTCAAATCTCCAACGTAGTTCATCCTCGATCTCCCCTCGCCGTCTATCGTCGCTCTCATACAGCACCACAACAGCAAATGCGCCGCCTTGACTGTTCTGCTCCCAGCACGGTCGCCTGTCGTGACCCTTAAGCCGCCTTCGAAGGCCCTGTCCGCCTCGAGGCCAGTTGTACCCAGTCTCGCCAACGTCGAGCAGGAAGTGTCTATCTGGTAACATCGAGAGTATCACGTACACGCCCGGGTCGTCTCGTATATCATCCAGGTTCGTGAATGGTCCCTCGAAATCGAAATCCAAGAGTTTCATCGCAGTGTTCTCCACCTCTGCTTGACTTGGACCTATTGTAACAGTTGCCGTGCGTTCCTCTCGTGAACTCAAAACCCCTCAACGGTTCCAATACCTGCAAAGTTGGGCGAGGATAGCTCGCAAAGGCGTTTGATATGCAGACCTTACCCAACCATGATCGGTGCTGCAGCATCCAGTGGGCAAGGGGGTCATCGAGCCAGGCCATTGCCGAAGGGCGCTGCCTCTGCGCCCGCTAGCGGCCCGGGAAGACGGGCTTGCGTTTCTCCATGAACGCTCGGCGACCCTCCTTGTAGTCCTCAGTCAACTGCGTGCGCTGGGCAAGAAGCCTCCCCACCTGAATGGCCTCCCGCAGGTCCAGCAGCCGCATTCCCTTGTGCACCGCTTCCTTGGTCCCCCTCACGGCCACGGGAGAGTTGGCATTGATGCGCTCCGCCATCTCGGTGGCGGCGTCCACAAGCTGCTCGCGGGGCACCACCCGGTTCACCAGCCCCCACTTCAGGGCATCCTGGGCCGGCAGGTGCTCCCCCAGCAGCAGCAGCTCCATCGCCTTGCCGAAGAAGGTCATGCGGGGCAGGCGCTGGGGGCCGCCCTGGGACTGGAGCCCGATGCGCGGCTGCGGGTAGCCAAACAGGGCGTCCTCTGAGGCGATGCGGATATCGCAGGCCAGGGCCATGGACATGCCACCGCCAAAACAGTAGCCGTGGACGGCGGCGATGACCGGCTTGTACAGCTCGATGGTGGCGTAGTGGAGGCTGGGTGGCTCAGGCTCCTCCCGCCCGCGAGGCGTCACCAGGTCTGCGCCGGCGCAGAAGGCGCGCCCAGCGCCGGAAAGGATGGCGGTCCACACCTCGGGGTCCTCACGGAAGTCATGCCACACCGCCGCCAGCTCCCTCAGCATGGGATAGTGGTAGGCGTTCAGGACCTCGGGGCGGTTCAGGGTGACGAGGGCCACCCGGCCCTTCTTCTCATACCTCACAAACTGGAGGTTGTCCAGGCCGGTTCCGTTGGTGGCTGTTGCCACGTGTGCCTCCTTCTTACCAGGCTGCCCGACCACGCTCGCCGGACGTGAGGTTTTGGGTAGACGGAGCTTGCCTTGCTCACCCGCATGCTCACGATGAAGGGACGCCCGAAGGTCCATACTCGGCGGTTGGGAGGAGCACATGGACGTTGCCCTGCCGGTCCAGCACCCAGACCGGCTTCTTGGCCGAGACCGAGGTCTCCTGGGAACCGGTGGAGTCAGGCACCAGGAGGTCGTTGGGACTCACCCCATCAGGGTCCTTCAGGGCTCGCGTCCACGGTGAGCCGTCGGTGTGCTCCTGACCATGTTGAGGGGGAGCACGCAGGTCGTCTCCCAGGAGCCGGTGCACCCGCTTGTCAACCTTGAAGGCCTTGTCCCAGATGATGGCCTCCCACGAGGTCCGGTCGCTCTCATCAAAGGGAGGCGCCGGCACCGGCCTGGTTGTGCACTCCCCCGTGTCCGCCTCCTTGCCCTGGCCGGGGAGGCAACCGTTGATGGTGGGGAACTGCCCCAGGGGGTGGAGCCCCGCGTAGCGGTCCACCGCCTTCTGTATCTCCACCGTGTCTGTCGCTTTGATCGCAGACCGGCTCTGGGATTTCTGGCCGGTGACATTTCCCGCTACAAGCCCGGCCACGATGCCGAAGATAGCCAAGACCACGATCAGCTCAATCAGGGTCAGCCCATCCTGGCCTTTGGCAAGGGGAAAGCGCGTGGAGAGGCCCCCTGCCTTGCACACAGGCGCACCCATCTGCCTCGCGGGCTTTCGCCTCCCGCGCGAGCAGGCCTGGTCAACCGCCTGGGCCTCGCTATGCCAGCCCCCCACTCCTGCCCCCAGCGTCGAAATCCCCGCGGGTCTCCCTGACCATTGTAATACCCTTTCCTTTCGAGGGTGCTACCCGCTCCATTGACCCCCGTGACACGCCATGCGCCCTGCCCATCTGCTCGTCCTCTATGCTACAGTAGTTCCCATCAGGGGAGATGAAACAGCCTCATCCCCTGTCCCTGCCGAGCAAGGCAGGCGAAACAGGGGGAACCACGGAGGAGCAAGATGGCCCAGACCATCAGCCGGACCGACCGCAACCTCTGGAGCGCTTTCATCGGCGAGGCCAAGACGAACCATCTCTACCTTGCCTACGCCATTCGCGCCATGGAGGAGGGGCACCCGGAGGTTGCGCAGGTGTTCATGGAGGCCGCAGGCGGCGAGACCATCCATGCCCTCAACCACCTGAAGACGATCGGCGAGGTCAAGAGCACCGGAGAGAACCTCCAGGCCGTCACCCAGGGGGAAGCCTACGAGATTGCGACGATGTACCCCAGGATGATCCGGGAAGCAGAGGCTGAAGGCCGCCCTGAGGCGGCCCGCAGCTTTCGAGTGGCCTGGGAGCGGGAGAGCCATCACCTGAAGCTCTTCGAGGATGCGCTGCGGCAACTGGGACACCCCAGGGCTCCGGAGCCCAGCCAGAGAGCACCTGCTTCACAGCGCCCCGTGATGACGCCGCCGTCCGCCAGCGAGAAGGTGGTCGCGGAGGTGAGCCAGGAGAGGACCCGTCTTGCGAGCCTGGGCCGCATCCGCGAGGTGGTCTTCGGCATGCAGGACGGTCTCATCAGCACCGCTGCCCTGGTCTCTTCTATCTTTGGCGCTGTCACCGAGAACTTCCTGGTCGTTCTGGCTGGCCTCTCCGCCGCCCTGGCAGGGATGATCTCCATGGCAGCCGGTAGCTACCTCTCCTCCAAGGCCGAGCGGGAGGTGCAGGAAGCGGAGATCCGAGGCGAGGCCAGAGAGCTGGAGGCGCACCCTGCCGAGGAGCTGGCGGAGCTCATCGAGGTGTACCGCCAGGAGGGCTTTGCCTACGAAGAGGCGACCCAGATGGCCGAGCGGGTATCGGCAGACCGACAGCTCTGGCTGAAGACCATGGTGGAGAAGGAGCTGGGGCTTAGCCTTGAGCTCCCAGGCAGCCCCTGGAAAGACGCCTTGACTATGGGCGTTTCCTTCATCATAGCGGCCATGATCCCGGTCCTCCCCTACTTCTTCCTGCGGGGGCTGCCCGCCCTGGCCACCTCTTTGAGTGCAGTAGCAGTGACCCTGGTGGCCATTGGCGTGGGCAAGACCCGCTGGACGCAGCGCAACCCCTTCCTCTCAGGGCTGGAGATGCTGGGCATCGGGCTGGCCAGCGCCCTCCTGGGATATCTGCTGGGCACCAGGCTCCCTGGCCTGCTGGGGATCCCTGCCGTAGGTGGATAGAGAACCGTTGAGAAGGGCCTGGGGATCCCCTCGGAAAGAGCGCTACCCGCCCGCCGGGCCACCACCGAGACCGGGCTCGGTCATCCGTTCCGGGTCCAGAATCCGGTCCAGCTCCTCCTCCGAGAGCCTGGTGCGCTGCTTCGCCACCTCGCGGATGGTCCGGCCCGTCCGGGCCGCCTCCTTGGCCATCTC
>JACQUN010000084.1 GCA_016210285.1 Chloroflexota bacterium | reverse complement strand
TCCATCCCCACCATGAAGACCACGGGGAACTCCAGCCCCTTGGCCTGGTGCAGGGTGATAAGGGTCAGGGCGTCCTTCCCCGCCTCCAGGTTATCCACGTCTGAGACCAGCGCCACGCGCTCCAGGAGCGCCACCAGCCCCTCCCTGGGCTCCAGGCTATCAAACTCCCGGGCGATGCCCCGCAGCTCCAGCAGGTTCTCCCATCGCTCCTGCCCCTCCTCACCCGCCTCCTCCAGCCATGCCCGGTAGCCGGTGCGCTCCAGCGCGTAGTCCAGCAGTGCCACCACTGTCTTCTCCTGGCTTGCCGTGGCCAGGTTCCCCAGGAGGGCGTAGAAGCGCAGCAGCGCCCTCTGCCCGGCAGAAGGAAGAGGGGCATTGGCCTCGTTCTTGGCGAGGCTCTCCAGGGCGGCATAGGTGGTAACGCCCTGGGCCCTGGCCCAGCGCACCAGCTCGTCCAGGGTGCGCTGGCCGATGCCCCGGGGCGGCACATTGGCCACCCGCGCGAAGCTGACCTCGTCGTGGAGGTTCAGGGCCAGCCGCAGGTAGGCGATGACATCTTTGACCTCGCGGCGCTGATAGAACCGTAGAGCACCCACCACCCGATAGGGTACGCCATACCGCAGGCAGCCCTCCTCCAGGGCCCTGGACTGAGCGTTGACCCGGTACATCACGGCGCAGTCGCCGTAGCGACGGCCCTCCTTGTGCAGCCGGTCCGCCTCCTGGAGGACCCACCGGGCCTCCTCATCCTCGTCGTAGGCCTCCACAACCACCACGGGAGCGCCGCGCTCCTTGCGGGTGAAGAGGTGCTTCTCCAGGCGCTGCTGGTTGGCGGCGATAACCCGCTGGGCTGCCTCCAGGATGACCTGGGTGGAGCGGTAGTTCTCGTCCAGCGCCACCACCCGAGCGTCTGGGAAGTCCCGCTGGAAGCTCAGGATATTGCGGATGTCCGCGTGGCGCCAGGAGTAAATGGACTGATCCGGGTCCCCGACGACGCAGATGTTCCGGTGGCTCCCAGCCAGTTGTCGGGCAAGGGCGTACTGGGCCACGTTGGTGTCCTGAAACTCGTCAATCAGGAGGTGAACGTAGCGGGACTGGTACTTCTCCAGCACCTGGGGGCAGTCTCGGAAGAGGCGGTAGGTCTGCATCAGCAGGTCGTCGAAGTCCACGGCCTGGCTCTGCTGCAGGAGAGCCTGGTAGGCCGCGTACACTCGATGAACCACCTCCTCGAAGTACCCCGCCGCCTGTTTTCCGAACTCCTCCGGGCCCACGAGCTGGGCTTTGGCCCGGGAGATGGCGCCATGAACGGCGCGGGGATTGTACCGCTTGGGGTCCAGGTTCAGCTCTTCCAGAGCGCGCTTCATGAGGGTGAGCTGGTCTTCGTCGTCGTAGATGGCGAAGCCCCGATCCAGGCCGATGTGCTGCCCCTCCCGACGGAGGATGCCGGCGCAGGTGGCGTGGAAGGTGCCCGCCGTCAGGTCCTCGGCCCTGGGGCCCAGGAGCCGCAGGAGGCGCTCCCGCATCTCCCGCGCCGCCTTGTTGGTGAAGGTGACGGCACAGATACGGTAGGGGCTGACCCCGCAGACCTTGACCAGGTAGGCCACCCGGTGGACGATGACCCTGGTCTTGCCGCTACCCGGCCCGGCCACAATGAGCAGCGGGCCCTCAACGGCTTCCACCGCCTCCCGCTGCCGCGGGTTCAAACCTTCCAGGATGTCCTGAGCCATAGCACCTGGCATTATAGCACCCCGAAAAGGCAAAGGCTTTTCGATGGCCTCCCTCCCAAGCGCCACCCATGCTCAGGGCTTGTCGTGAAAGCGCCCGCGGCTCGGCGAGTACGTCTCGCCCCTGCCGAACCGGATCACCTGAAACGGGGTGAGAGCGACGATTTGGCGCCTCCCGGAGGGCGCGCACGCAATTGACCCTGGCGTCTGCAGACCTTACAATAGAAGCATCATCTCAAAGAGTATCCGCGACAATCTGCGCGGCTTCGGAAGGAACGATGTACCAGAAAACCACGTTGCCCAACGGCATGCGCATCATCTCGTGCACCATGCCCCACACCGGCTCGGTCACCCTGGTCTTCCTCATCGGCGCAGGTTCACGCTATGAGACGGCGGAGTATGGGGGGGCATTCCACTTTGTTGAACACATCGCCTTCAAGGGTTCCACCCGCTACCCCACGCCCAAGCAGGTGAGCTCTACTATTGAAGGGGTAGGCGGGCTGCTGAACGGCAGCACTGACCGGGAGCTCACCACGTTCTGGTGCAAGGTGGCGCGGCCCCATTTCGGCCTTGCCCTGGACCTCCTGGCCGACATGCTCCGGTCTCCCCTCTGGGAAACGGCGGAGGTTGAGAAGGAGCGAAAGGTCATCCTGGAAGAGCTGGCTATGTCCAACGACCATCCAGACTATCGGGCGGACCTCCTCATCGACGAGGTTCTGTGGCCCGACCAGCCCATGGGACGCGACGTGGGGGGCACCCCCGATTCCGTGCAAGGGCTCACCAGGGAGATGCTGCTGGGCTGCTCGGGGCGACAGTACACACCCAGCAACACCGTCCTGAGCGTCGCGGGGGATATCACCCACGAGGAAGTGGTCGGACGGGTGGCTGGCTACCTGCAGGACTGGTCGGGGGGGACACCGTCGCCCTGGTTCCCCGCGGTGGATGGCCAGACGCACCCCCAGGTACGAGTGGAGACCCGCAAGACAGACCAGGCCCACCTGTGCCTTGCGGTGCGGGGTCTGCCGGTGACGCACCCTGAACGCTACGCTATGGACATGCTGAGCATCATCCTCGGCGAGGGGATGAGCAGCCGCCTGTTTCTGGAGCTGCGGGAGCGACAGGGCCTGGTCTACGACGTTCATAGCTCCGCCAACCACTTCCTGGACTGCGGGGCCATCATCATCTACGCGGGGGTAGACCCCAAGCGCGCGGGGCAAGCGGTGAAGAGCATCCTGCTGGAGCTCCACAAGCTGAAAGATGGCGTCCCCCAGGAGGAGCTGAGCAAGGCCAAGGAGCTGGCGAAGGGCAGATTGCTCCTCCGCATGGAGGACACCCGCAGCGTGGCCTTCTGGGGAGGCGCCCAGGAGGCCCTGCTGAACCGTGTCCTCACCACGGACGAGGTCGTGGCCCGCCTCGACGCGGTGACCAGGGAAGAGGTTCAGCGGGTTGCCAACCATCTCCTGGTGCCAGAACGCCTCAACCTGGCGGTGGTGGGGCCGTACCGCAGCGACCGGCGCTTTGCCTCTCTGCTCACCCTGTAGTGAGCCACCGGCCCTGCGCCCCGCCCACTGCAGAATCTGGGGAGGCAGGCGGGGTTTCCCTCACCCCAGACCCTTCGGACGCCTGTGGCGGCCTGAGGGTGACACCCAGAAAACTTGCACGCGGGGTTGGCTACGTGTTCTGGAAACACTGTCGGCACAAGGGTCGCGCATAGCTCACTTTTGACGGCTTCCCACAGTTGTGGCAGACATTCTCAGGATAATCCTCATTGCGCCACTCTGCCCACTCGTCGTAACAGTCAGGGCAAAGGGGATAGTCCGGGTCCAACGGTCCACGTCGCTTGCAGCGGATGCAGAAACCGGCACGTTCCTGTGAAACGGGCGAGTGAGTTGGAGCTGCGTGCCTGGACGCGCCTTGCCCTTGCGCCTGAGAGACCGGCCTTGCAATCTTGAGCAGCTTGGCTACGTACTCCTGGACCAGGTGCTTGTCCCGGTCTGGCGTCACGACAGTCCCTATTTCCATACTGTTGCTGGTTGACTGCTCGGTCAGGTTCATGGAGCACAGCATTGTTTGCGCTTCGTTCATGTAGACCTTGGCGTGCAGACCTTCGACAGCAAGAACCGTGATCCCGTTGGATACCAGCCATTGAACACCCTCCTTCCCTTCCCTCCCACCTATCTCCCCGTTGTCGTCGCGCAGCACGACCGTGATAGCGACTCTCCGCTTGGCAGCTTGTTGAATAGCCACTTCCAGGTGCCTCCAGAGCTTGAGGTACGGGCTTACCAGGACGACATACTTGCGGGCACCTTCAACAAGGCGCTCAATTCGGAGCGGCACTTCGCCATCTACGAAAACGCTTTCTTGCTCAGACATGGCGCTCCTCCCAGTGGGGCACCTGCTCCCCTACGGTGTACAGGAACACAAAGGCCCCGGTGCTCCCCAGGTGCT
>JACQUN010000078.1 GCA_016210285.1 Chloroflexota bacterium | reverse complement strand
GTGCAGTACCTCTTCCGCGAGCTGAACCCCGGCGGAAAGGATGACAGCATCGCCATGCTTTCCGGCAGCAACCGGGATCGGGTAGAAAACGTAGTGAAACGCTTCGCGCCGAAGGCCAACCTGAAGCGCGGCGAAAAGATTCCTGGGCCGGAAATCCGCGTATTGATCGCAACGGACGTAGTATCGGAAGGCCAGAACCTCCAGGACTGTGCCCGCGTCCTCAACTACGACCTGCACTGGAACCCGGTGCGACTGATTCAGCGGTTTGGCCGCGTTGACCGCATCGGCACAGAGCACACCGTCATCCACCTGAACAACATGTGGCCCGACCTGGAGGTAGACCAGGGCCTGTCCCTTACCGAGCGCCTCTTGCGCCGCATCCAGACCTTCCACGATTTCATCGGCCTGGACAGCCGCCTGCTTTCTGAGAACGAGAAGCTCAACTCAAAGGCCATGTACCGTATCTATGAGCAAAAGAAGCTGCCGGACGTGGACGACGGGTTTGACGAGGTTGCTGCCTATCAGCGGGGAGCCGCTTTGCTGCAAAGGATTCAGGAAGAAGACCCAGAGCTGTGGACGACCATCACAAACCTGCCTGACGGCATTCGTTCGGCGGTTTACAAAGCACCCGTGACAGACCTCAGCGTTGAGGCCGCCCGATTCACACAGGCGGTTATGAACATCGAAGGCGCACAGATTCCGCTGATGTCGCCGGCAGCCCAAGCTGGCTTGCCCACGCCTTTCGACGAACCCAAGCCCGGCGAGAGCATCGTGCTCCTGTCCACTGCAGGCGTAACGGAAGCCTACGCCGTGGGAGACGACCTGACGCCGCGCCAGATCACGGCTGCCCAGTTCATCGCTGCCGCCGAGTGCCAGCAGGACACGCCATCTAGGCCACTGCCTCCTCAAACGAACGAACGGGTGATGTCCGCCTTTGAGCGCTTCAAGGAGGACTCGAAGCGGCGCATAGGCAGAGCCCGCCGCCCTTCCTCTGACACACGGCTAAGGCGTTACCTCTCCAAGCAGCTCAACCTGCTGCGGCAACAGTACAAGGACAACGCGACCGAACTCAGGCGCATTGACGTGCTTAGGCAGATATTCCTGGACAACCTGCTTCCCAGGGTAGAAGCCGCCGTGCGGGACATCCGTGACCTGCAAATCGAGGGCGACACCCTTATTCGGCGGCTTGAAGCCTTGCGAATGACCCACCGACTGAACCCGCCCCAAGACGGTGACCTGGGTGAGCTAGAGCCGGAAGTGATCAGAATCGTGTGCTCGGATGGGGTGGTTTGAGATGCCCCATTCTGCGCCAAGGTAAACGCTGGCTTTACGCTCCTCCACAAAGGAATCCTTCGGGAGCGGGTAAAGAGAAGGGGCAACCCAACCCGTCCTGCCAGAGGTCCCCGCTGGCATCGTGGCCTTCACGAAAGGGGAGTTGGCGCTACTGTTCCCCGAAGGGGGGTCGGGGCCTTCCCGCTGGGAGCTACGGATGGTCTTTGAGGGCAAGCGGCTGGCAAAGGGGAAAGTCGTGGACCTCTCCTGGGAGGACCCCGATGGGGGCTAGCCGGTGGAAGCTGCACGAGAGGGCCGTAGCCTTGGCCCTGGGGGGAGAGCGCCAACCCAACACAGGGAGCACCGGAGCCGATGTCCTGGCAGGCCCCTTCCCGTTATGGGGTCAAGACCCGCAAGGCCCTCCCCCAGTGGCTCCTGAAGGCCCTGGGCCAGGCCAGGGAGAGCGCCGGGAAATAGCCTTGTCCCCCTGGTGGCGCTGGTCCATGCGCCCGGCGGGGGGGTGAGGGCCCGGCAGTATGCTCTTCTCCCCCTGGAAGACCTGGCGCACCTGCTGGGGCGGCCTTTGGCGGGAACAGGGCAGTCCTGCCCACGAGGCGCCCTGGCGGAAGGCCTCCTGCCCTTTCCGAGACGAGTCGTGACACGCTTTTGAAACTGTATGGGCGGGGCCTGGGGTATAGAGCGATAGCCCGTGAGCTCTGGGAGGCGGGCATCAGCGTGTCCTGGTCTACGGAGCGGCGCTACCTGAAGCGGACGGAACTCCCCCTAGGCCACGGTCACAAGCAAGGAGCGTGACATAAGGCGCAAGCTACGGGGGTGTACTGGAAGTGCAAGGAAGGTGACCTCCTTGACCGCGACAGTGCCGAAAGAGTGCCCCTTCGTGCACATTTCGGCCTATTGGGACACGGAACGCTGGCCGCCATGAAACCCTGGGTGCGCCAGGGGATTTCCCATGCCTCACCACCTCCCATAGGCTTTTGGCCCAACTGTGCGCGTGGAAAGAAGGGCTTCAAGTCCTGAAGACAGGGCGTCCACAGGGAAGGCACCCCCCACCCTGACCCCGTCTGTTGAATGCCAACACAACACAGCTAAGGGTGTTTGGCAACATTATGGCAACGCACCTACTGGCATGGGACAACATGGGGTGGTATCATCAGATACGCAAGGCCGTCGGTGAACAGACCCAGCAGCACGCCCGCAGATAGGACGACACGGGAGCGTATGATTGGCATACAACTTCGAACCCGAGGGCCGGGGGTTCAAATCCCTCCGGGCGGACTTTCCTGTGCGTTAGAGCGCAATCAGTCATGCACATAAGGAGGCCGTCATGCCGTCCCGCAAGCCGCGAACTCCCCAGGAGACCGCCCTCGTGGAGCGGGCTGCGCGTGTGCTCCCCGGCGGGACCCTGGGCAACGTCTACCTCCCCCCAGAGCGGGCTGTGCTCATCAAGGCCGGCAAAGGCTCCCATGTCTGGGATGTCTCCGGCAACGAGTACATTGACTACCTCCTGGGCTCTGGCCCTATGGTCCTGGGCCATGCCCATCCGGCTGTCGTGGCGGCGGCCAGCCGGGCGGTGGAGCAGGGAACCACCTTCTTCGCTACGAACGAGGCCATTATCTACCTGGCCGAGGAGATGGTGAAGGCCATCCCCTGCGCGGAGAAGGTGCGCTTTACCGCCAGCGGCTCCGAGGCGACGTTCTATGCGATGCGCCTGGCCCGGGCGTACCGCAAGCAGGACAAGATCCTGAAGTTTGAAGGCGGGTATCATGGCAGCAACGACTACGCCATGATGAGCGTCAACCCGAAGAACCCACCGTCATTTCCCCGTGCCGCCGTGGACTCCCCCGGGATTCCGGGGTGCCTGCAGGCCGAGGTCCTGGTGGCTCCCTTCAACGACCTGGAGACTACCGCCACCATCATCCAGGAGCACCGGCGGGAGCTGGCCGGGGTCATCGTGGAGCCCTTTCAGCGGGTCATTCCCCCCAAGCCGGGCTTCCTGCAAGGGCTGAGAAAGGTGACCCAGGAGTATGAGATCCCGCTGATCTTCGACGAGGTGGTCACAGGCTTCCGCTTTGCCTACGGGGGCGCCCAGGAGCACTACGGCGTCGTGCCTGACCTGGCAAGCTACGGCAAGATCGTGGGTGGCGGGTTCCCGCTGGCGGCGGTGGCAGGCCGGGATGAGATCATGGACCTCCTGGACCCGGGCCGCAGCGAGGGGTTCGTGCCGCAGGTCGGCACCCTGAGCGGGAACCCGGTGGCCGCGGCAGCGGGCCTGGCGACTCTCCGGGAGCTACAGCGACCCGGCACCTACGAGAAGCTGTTCGCTTCAGGACGCACCCTCCGACAGGGGATGGAGCGCCTGCTCCAGGAGGCGGAGATACCCGCCCAGGTGGTGGGGGAAGACCCCCTGTTTGACGTCTACTTCACGGACACGCCCATCGTGGACTACCGTAGCACGCTGCAAGCCAACGGGGCGATGCTCCGTAGCCTGAACTCGCTGCTGCTGGAGCGGGGCATCTTCAAGGGCAGCAACAAGTTCTACGTCTCCCTGGCGCACTCGCAGCAGGACATCCAGGAGACCCTGGGGGCTTTCAAGGACGCCCTGAGCGTGTTGAACAAGACGCGGTAGAACTCCCCTCACGGGCCAGCGCCGTTCGCCGTGGGCCTGGCGACAGACGACAGCGGGATTCCATCCCGCTTGGGGTTGGATGAGGTCGGCATAGTGTTCAGCTTTGCAGGGATTGGAAACCCTAGGGGGTGCAGCGATCCCTTGTGCGGAACCCCACGGCAGCACTATAGTAGCGAGACCGAACATGGACGTAAGATCGAATCCTGCCCAAGGAGCAACGAGCATCAGTCGAAGCTAGATTGGAGGGCTATAAGGTGTTCGAACATATTCGAACTAATGAACAGATAACGAGGACAATGAAAGAGTTTAGCAGGCTGCGGAAAAAGGGGAAGCGAGTAAGCCTTCTCGGTACTATAGGGAGGTTTGCTGATTTCGAGTTCGATGCGGCACTTCGGGTCTTAATAGACAAAGACCTTCAGAACTATGAAATTTGGCTTGCCGACTCGCAAAACATTAACACAAATCTACGCCATGGCCGAAACGACTTAAGAATTCACACGTTTCGAACCATTGGAACACTCGTCTATCCTCGCCTGTCGCCGAAGATGAGAATCATCCGCATGTCCTGAGCACATCGGGGGTTCCCCTTACACGGGGAGCTAAGGTAGATACGGAGGCCCTTTTGGGCTAATTCGGTTTGGCCGACAGGTATTGCTGAGCTTATCCCACCCTGACCTCGCCAATACCTGCTAGCGGGCCCAGAAACAGTGCGGGTATTGGCCGCCCTGAGGTCGCCTGAGCTCTGCATGCGCTATGGGCATCGTCGCTAACTCCTACCTCTTGCCCCTGCGGCGCTGCGTCCCCTTCCCCTTCGCTCTGGGCTTGGCAGCCTCGGCCGCCGGGTCGTCCAGCCCCAGGTCGGCCAGGGCGCGCTTCTGCATCTCCACCTCCAGGGCCTCTGCCTGCGCCGTCATCTCCTGGAGTTGGGCCAGCAGCAGGTCCACGGTGGCCTCGGTGGCATACGCCTGGGCCAGTGCCTCCTGGAGGGCATCTCGCTGAATTGGCAGAGGCAACGCCTGGCTCTCGGCTGTGCTTTTCGACGCCACCTTGAGGGGGGAGAGCACCCCCTCGGCGTCCACAGCAAGGTTCAAGAGGATGCCCTTCTTGCCGCCTTCCCAGGTCAGGGTCCAGTTGCACTCGTAGAAGAGGGTCTCCTGCGCCTCTCCAGGGCCAAAGGGCCCCCCGCCAAGGCTGGCGAGCTCGGGGTCGGGGTGCAGGGGCCCCAGGCCCAGGGGACTCGCCCGGAGCGCTGCGCCGCGGGTCGTGTCCGCCTCGCCGCGGCCCGCCAGCAGGCCCTGATTCATCTCCTCCAGAAGGGTGCAGATAAGGGGGTCGGCGTCATCCGCCGCCAGCCAGAGCCTGGTGATGGCCGCCGCATGGAGTGGAGAGCTGGAGGGAAACTGGCGCCGTGCCCGGCTGATGAACTCCAGCGCCTCCCGGCGGTACTCCAGAGCCCGGTGGGCGCGCTGGAGCCACGACTCCTGCTGGGCAGCCATCGAATCCTCCTCTGCTGGGATCGCCCTTGCCCTGATAGCGCCTCACCGATACTACGACGGGTGCAGGTGGAGGAGTTCTGAAGGGAAACTGCGAACGGCCCCAGGTGTGCTCCCTTCGGGTGAGGCTCCGCCTGTTGGTGGCCGGGAGCGAAGGGCGCACCGGGAGGCCTAGCTCGATGCTGGGGCTTTCGGGAGGTTCTTGGGGTTCCCTGCAACGATGACGAGACGCTCTACGTGCCCCGGCTCGATGAGCCGGTGGAGGCGGGCGCGGAGTGCTATGGTGTGGTCCAACATGGCAACACGGTTGGCCTCTTCGTCGCTGGCCCAGAGGGACACCCGCCCCACCTCCTCCTTGTTCTCCGCCCCGTTGAAGCGGAAGCCCATGATGTAGCCTGGGTGCTTGGCTACGAACTCCTCCAGGGCGTCCAGGAGGTGTTCCACCTCCTGCCGATGCCCGGGGGATGGCAGCATGATGGAGATACGCGCCGCGGGCATGCTTCTTCTCCTCTTTCCTGTCCAGATACCCTGCCGCTTTCCAGTCGCAGGGTTGCGAGGTGCCTGGGCACTACCCCAGGGCGGCCATGGGATCAAGCTGGCGCAGCACCGCCGTTCGGTACACCGCCAGTGGGGCGCAGCCCACCAGGGGCGGCCCGTCGTTGAAGGTGTGGAGCGGAATGCCCTGGGCCCAGGAGTTGTACTTCTCGACGCACTCCAGAAACTCCATGACCACCCTGGGCTGCTGCGAGGCGCTCTCCAGCTCCGTGAGGAAGGGGCCCCGCTCCAGCCCCACCTCCTCTGCCAGCCGCACCAGCACGTCCCTGTCGGCGATGTCGAGGCAATCCGTGAAGAATGCCTTGAACAGGGCCAGGTCATACCGTTTGAACGCCTCGGCGCCCTGAAGCTGAGCACACTTGGCGGCCTCCAGGGCTGCCATGCTGGTGCTGGGCATGGGGCGCTCCTCCGGCCAGGGGGTGAAGAGGATGCCGTCTTCCTGGGCGTCCATACCGGCTCGCATCCGGCCCATGACGCTGTGGGTGCCCAGCTTCCGGCCTGGCACGTCGTTGGGGAAGAGAGGATACGCCTTCATGGTGATGGACACCCGCTCCCCGAACTCCTCCTGGACCTTGTACAGCCGCACGGCTGCCACATAGCACCAGGGTCACAGATAGTCTGAGAAGACAACAATCTGCACGCTTCTTGCGTCTTGGGCCACAGCAGTCGCCTCCTACTCCCTCCCTACAGGGTGACGGGGCGCAGGCACAGCCGGCCATCCCGGCGCTCCAGGTAGCCTGCCCGCTGGTCGTGGCCGTGTGCGAAGACGATGAGCCACCCCTCTCGCTCAGCCGTCTTGAGGAGCTCCCGCTTCTGCTCCAGGGTCTCCTCGGGGAACTGGTCCAGAGCGGTGATGTAGGGCAGCGCCAGGTGATGCGGTGTTGGGACCAGGTCTCCCAGGAACGCCATCTTGGTGCCGCCGTGGTTCACCAGGACCATCTGATGCCCACGGCAATGCCCGTTGGTGACCTTGAGGAACACCCCACTGGCGACCTCTTTGTCACCGTCGAGGAGCTCCATCTGCTCCCGCCCCAGGAGCGGCTGGAAATCATCCTGGTGGAAGGAGGCTTTCCCGCGCTCATTGGGTTGGCTGGCGTCGTCCCAGGCTGCCCTTTGGACAAGGTACTGCGCCTTTGGAAAGGTCGGCACCATCTCTCCACGGCGGTTCTGCCTGGTGCTGCCGCCGCAATGGTCGAAGTGGAGGTGAGAAAGGATTACGGTGCGGATATCCCGGGGTGACAGGCCGATGTCCCTGAGGTTCTTCAGCAGCTTCGTGTTCCCCAGGCCGTAGATCTCTTTCTGGGTATCGCTGACCTTCGTCCCGACGCCCGTATCCACCAGGATGTTCCCATCGGCAGAAAGGATAAGCAGCGAGTTCAGGCCCAGCAGCACTCGGTTCCGCCTGTCGGGCTTGACCTTTCGCTCCCACACCACCTTGGGGACCTGTCCGAAGAGAACCCCCCCATCGAGCTTGAACACACCGTCGCTGAGGAGGCAGACCTCCATCTTCCCGATTTTCATGGGTGCGAACCCTCCTTGGCTCCGTGCCGTATCTACCTGTGCCACCAGAAGTACGCTCTTCTCAGCCAGCTAGCAACTTCCACCCGCTCACTCCGGCCACACCCGCCGCCGCTTCCTGTCCCATCAGCAAGGGCGAGGCGCTGCGCCTTCGCCTTGTCCTGGTGTGCTGGTGTTCCGCAGCATTTGGAGAACACAAGAAAAAGCCTTGCTTTTCACTACAGGACAGCAACGGGATGAGACAGGACACGCTCTTGCAGTCGGGAAGGAGTGCCAGGCTTCTCCCGCCACCACCTTTCTTCGCTTGCCCCCGCTTCAGCGTTCCTGTCGGCTGCTCTCCCTGTGGCAAGGGCGAGCAGAAACGAGGGGTACCTACAGGCCATTCCTCGTGAGCGGCACCTAGCAAAGACAATAGGGGGGTGCAGGCGTCTTGTCAAGGGGGAAAAAGGTACTCCCTGGAGGGTGCCGAGGGCGTCGCTCTGATGCCAGGGGGCCCCGCCGAACACCGCACAGACTGCGGCCCCTGCGCCTGTAGAGAGGCGGGCGGCCCTGCAAGGCAGCGCCCGGTGTCTCCCCTGGATCGAGGGTGGCCCGTCCCCCAAGAAGATAGTACTTTTCCCTCTGGACAATTGGGACTTTTGAAGCCTCTACGGATACAATAGGGATGTTTGGGTTGGCGAGGGGGGCAGGTATGAAGGCGTTGGCCGTGCACCTCCGCACGAGGAAAGTGAACCTCATCGAGACGCCGGAGCCGGCGGTCACGTCCCCTACTGAAGTGCGAGTCAAGGTTCAGCAGGTCGGCCTCTGCGACACGGACTACAACATCCTGCGGGGCCAAGAGGTGAAGGCGCCGCCCAACGCCACTTCCCTCATCCTCGGCCACGAGATGGTAGGGCGAGTGGTGGAGCGCGGCCCTGGGGTCCGTCAACTGCGACTGGGGGACACCGTGGTCGCCACCGTGCGCCGAAGCTGTGGCGTCTGTGAGAGTTGCAACCACGGCGAAAGTGACCGGTGCTACAGCGGCCTCTACCGCGAGCGTGGCATCTGGAAGGCCCACGGGTACATGGCGGAGTATACGGTGGACGACGAGGCTTCTCTGGTGCAAGTGCCCAGGGAGACGGCGGAGGTTGCCGTGCTGGCGGAGCCCCTCAGCATCGCAGGAAAGGCCCTGGAGGAGGCCCGCCGGATCCAGCGGCAGATACGGGCTCGCTGCATCCACCCAGAGCACGCCTGGGACCAGGCGGGCTGGGCCTCCTGCAAACGGGTCCTGGTTGCGGGTGCGGGCACCCTCGGGTTTCTCACCGGCATCCTGCTGGCCGTCAGCGGAGCAACGGCGTACGTTTACTCCACGCAACCCTCAGGCTCCCCCGTAGCCCGTTTGCTCGCCGAAGCTGGAGCCGTTTACCTGAGTGCTGAGCAGGCGCCAGTCCGGGAACTGCCGAACTGGGTGAACGAGGTTGACGTGGTGATAGAGGCTACCGGGGACCCCGGCATGCCCCCGGCCCTTGTCCCCATCATGGCCAGGAATGCTGTCATGGTGCTGCTGGGCACGCCGCTGGGCCGGAGCCGGGCCCCTGGTGAGGGTGCGGCGCTCTGGCGAGCCCTGGCGGAAGCCAACTGCACCATCCTGGGGTGCACCGCATCGAATCGTCGCCACTTGCAGGGCGCCGTAGGGGCGCTCAGCCTGCTCAACCAACGCTTCCCAGAACTCCTCGCCCGCTTCATCACCCATCGGCTCCCGTTGGAGGAGGCGCGCTCCGCCCTTTCCAGTGCCATTCCAGAGGCAATGAAGACCGTCGTCGAGGTCTAGCAGGGTGATGAAAAACCCTTTTCGACCATCCCCCTGCCCCCTTTCCTTCGCCAGGCTCAGGACAGGCTCTGGCCAGGAAGGGGGGGTAAATTGTATCTGGGGGACACCCCCAGACCTCTGTCAAAGGGGCTTCGCCCCTCTGAATCACCCTTTTTCGACAGCCTGCTAGGGGCGGCTTCCGCCCCGGGAAAGTGCAAGGCCTGGCTGGCAAGCTCGCGTCACCAAGTCGCTTCGCCCCAAAGCTTGCGTGGCGCTCTGCCTCTGCTATAATGCATCCCACTGCAAGAGAACGCTTGAAGTGCTCTGACGCCACCCCTCAAGTGGGGGAGAGCCTGGTGCCTGGGGAGGAGAGAACGTGGGTACGAGCCGCGTGGTCGTCACCGGTGTTGGCATGGTCAGCCCGCTGGGGCTGGATGCGCCTTCAACTTGGGCGGCCCTGCTGGCGGGGAAATCCGGCGTCGGCCCAATCACCGCTTTTGACCCCTCGGGTTTCGAGACCCGGATGGCCGCTGAGGTCAAGGGTTTTGACCCAGCCAACCACATGGATCGGAAGGAGGCCAGGCGGGCCGACCGCTTCGCGCAGTTCGCCATAGCCGCTGCCCAGGAGGCGGGGCGAGAGGCGAACCTGACCGTGACGCCGGCCATCGCCGACCGGGTTGCTGTGATTATCGGGAGCGGCGTTGGGGGCATCCTGACGCTCTCGCAGCAGTTCGCCGTCCTTCACGAAAAGGGGCCCACGCGCATCAGCCCCTTCCTGGTGCCCATGATGCTGACCGACATGGCCTCCGGGCAGGTCTCCATCTCCCTTGGGGCGAAGGGTCCCAACTTCGGCACCATCTCTGCCTGCTCCAGCGGCTCCGACGCTGTCGGGGAGGCGTTCGAGATGGTGCGTCGCGGCGACGTGGACGTCGCCTTCTGCGGCGGGACGGAGGCCCCCGTTTGCCCGATTGCCATCTCCGGATTCAATGCCTGCGGCGCCCTCTCCAAGCGGAACGAGGCTCCGGCGCGGGCCAGCCGCCCCTTCGATGCCCAGCGGGATGGCTTCGTCGTTGGCGAGGGGGCTGGTATCCTGGTGCTGGAAAGCCTGGAACACGCGGTGGGGCGAGGCGCCCAGCCCCTGGTGGAAGTGGTTGGGTATGGGGCCACCTCTGATGCCTACCACATCACGCAGCCGTCGCCCTCCGGCGAGGGGGGCGCCAGGGCCATGGCCCTGGCCCTGAAGAAGGCGCACCTGCATCCCGACGAGATAGACTACATCAACGCACATGGCACCTCCACCCCCCTCAACGACAAGTGCGAGACGCAGGCCATCAAAGCCGTCTTCGGAGAAGGGGCGTTCAAGATCCCTATCAGCTCCACCAAGTCCATGACGGGGCATCTGCTGGGGGCCGCCGGGGCGTTGGAAGCGGCGATATGTGTCCTGGCTATTCGGCACGGGGCCATCCCCCCGACCATCAACCTGGACCACCCCGACCCCGATTGTGACCTCGACTACACGCCGTGGACCGCCCGGCGCGGCCAGGTGCGGACCGCCCTCACCAACTCCCTGGGCTTCGGGGGCCACAACTCCACGCTCGTCTTCCAGCGGTTTGAGGGGTAGCCCACGGCGTCCAGGCCCTGGCCGAGACGACGTGGTTGCAGGTTCGCTCCGTGCGGTAGAGCCGAACAGCCGCGTTCGAGCGGCGAGGAGTCCAGTCTCCGCATGACCGCCCCTTCTCGGAGCCTGCCGGCACCGAGGCGCTGGCGCCTCCGTCCGCCGGCCCCTCCGGAGGTGGCCGCGCGGCTGGGCATACCCCCCCTCTGGGCGCAGCTCCTCTATCACCGCCAGCTTTACGACCCCGACAGGGTCAGGGCCTTTCTCCACCCCAGCCTTGACGCCCTTCATGACCCCCTCCTTCTTCCCGACATGGATCGGGCGGTGCACCGCATCCTCCGGGCCAGCATGGCAGGGGAGACGGTGGGCATCTACGGGGATTTCGATACTGACGGGGTGAGTGCAACGGCGCTGCTCCACCAGGCCCTCACCGACCTTGGCGTCAGGGTCAAGACCCACATCCCTCATCGCGTCCGAGAAGGGCACGGCCTCAACCTCGGCGCCTTGCAGGCCCTTCATGCCCAGGGGGTTTCCGTGCTGGTTACCGTGGACTGCGGGATCACCGATGTGGAAGAGGTCCGTCAGGCCAGGGCGCTGGGGATGGAGAGCATCATCACCGACCATCACGTCCCGCCACCGGAGCTCCCGCCCGCGGCGGCCGTAGTCACCCCCATGCACCCCGATTCCCGTTACCCGTTCCGCAGCCTGGCAGGGGTGGGCCTGGCGTTCAAGCTTGCCCAGGCCCTCTATTCCGCCCTGGGCCGACCCTGGCCCAGCAGCCTGCTGGAGCTGGTGGCCCTGGGCACCGTGGCCGACTTGGCCCCGTGGGTGGGGGAGAACCGGGTGCTGGTGAAGAATGGGCTGGATGCCCTGAGCCGAACACAGCGACCGGGCCTCCATGCCCTCTTCGCAGAAGGCCGCGTGCGCCCTGGCAACTTTGATACAGAGACCATCTCCTTTGCTATTGCCCCCAGGCTCAACGCTGCGGGCCGCCTGGACTCCGCCGAGACCAGCTTTCGCCTGCTGACGACCACGTCGCAGGAGGAGGCCAGCAGCCTGGCGAGCTCCCTGGAGCAACTCAACCGACAGCGCCAGCACCTGACGGAAGCGATGCTCGAGCAAGCCAGGAAAGAGGCGTCGGCTCAGGCGCAGGGGGAGTCGCTGCTTTTCATCGCCGACGGCTCCTTTGCCGCCGGGCTCAACGGGTTGGCGGCAGGCCGCCTGGCCGAGGAGTTCCACCGCCCGGCCATCGTGGTGTCCCTGGAGGAGGGTCTTGCCCGGGGCAGTGGTCGCAGCATCCCCCAGTTTGACCTGGCCTCGGCCCTGGCGAAGTTCAGGCCCCACTTCCTGCGGTCTGGAGGGCACCCTGCTGCTGCTGGGTTCATTGCACGCCAGGAGACGCTGCCTCAAGTCCGGCAGGGGCTGCAGACCCTGGCGAGAGAGGAGCTGGCTGGCGCGGACCTGGCGCCTACGCTGGAGATAGACGCGCGGGTGGCCTTCAAGGCGCTTCTGGGGGAGACCTTCGATTTCCTGCGGTCGCTGGCCCCCTTCGGGGCGGGCAACCCGCCGCCTGTGTTCCTGACCACTGGCGTTACCCTGGCGGAGGCCCGTCCCGCTGGCTCCCAGGGCCAGCACCTTCGGCTCAAGCTGAAGCAGGGGGGCGCCACCTGGGACGCCATCGCCTTTGGGCGATTGCGGCCCCAGGGAGGCGATCCACATGGGGGCTTGCTCCTGGAAAGCAACACGGCGCTGCTGGACGTGGTCTACACCCTGGGGGTGGACAGCTTCGGCGGTCAGCCCACGGTGAAACTTTTCCTCCTGGACTTCCGCCCCGCGTCCCAACGCACAGCATGGGGAGGAGGCGGTGCACTTGGCGAACCAGCGGCGTAGGCGTGTGCCTTGAAGGGAGTTGCAGCGAGCGGTTAGGTTCGCCGCGCCTTCCGCTGGGCTGGGCGCGGGCTACGCTGCACTGGTGCAGCCCGCTCTGCCCGAGGCAGCAGGCGGGCCCGGTAGGCCAGCAGAGGCACGGTTATCGCCAGGATAACGAGGGAGATGAGCTGTGCCTGGCCCAGTCCGACGGCCCAGATCCTGTCCTCCCGGTAGAAGGAGATGAAGAACCGCCCGAAGGCGTAGAGGGCCAGATACGCAAGAAAGAGCATCCCGTCGGGCTTCAGGCGTCCCCGCAGGAGCACCCACAGCACGGTAAACACCAGCCCATCCCATATCATTTCATACACCACGGCGGGGTGGCTTGCAGCCAGCCCATAGGTCTGGAAGCTGGGACTCTTGGGGTGGCTGTACACGAAGCCCCAGGGCATGCCGGTGAGCTTGCCCACGTGCTCCCCGTTGATGATGTCCCCGATGCGCCCAAAGGCCATGGCGATGGGCATGATGGGCGCGGTTATGTCAGCCAGCTTGCCGGCCGGTATCTTGGATAGCTTGGCGTAGATGTACCCGCCTACAAACCCTCCCAGGACGGCCCCGTAGATGGCGATTCCACCGTTCCAGATGGCCATAATCTGGGAGGGGTTCTGGCCGTAGAAGTCCCACTGGTCAATGACGTGCACCAGCCGTGCCCCGATGATGCCACCGATGATCGCCCAGATGGCAGTGCTGTACACCGCATCGGTGGAGATCCCCTCTCGTGGGGCCCACCTGGCCACCAGGTACACTGCCAGGGCCACTGCGATGAAGCTCAGGAACCCGTGCCAGCTCAGGACGAAGATTCCCGAGGTGAACAGGTCCGGGTCCATCCCAATCTGGATCATGGACGCCCCCTTCTCGACTTAGGTCCGGACCATGATCTTGTCCAGAACCTTCCCCGTCCCGATGATGTGCCGTTCCAGGCGCATGATTCTTGGGTCAATGCCCAGGGCGAGGCCCACCAGTTGGGGCAGGTGGAGGATGGGCAAGTCAATATGCCTGACCTCCTGGGCCCATGCCTTGGGCTGGTAGCCGTCCAGGTTGAGATGACAAAGAGGGCAGGGCGTTACCATTGCGTCGGCCCCCAGGTCCTTGGCCTCGGAGGTGTGCTTTGCCACCATGGCAACCGAGCTCTTCTCGTTGATGGTGAGGATGGGGAAGCCGCAGCAGCGGGTCTTGCCAGGAAAGTCCACCACCTGCGCGCCCAGCGCCTCGATGACCAGCTCCAGCGACTGCTGGCGCTCCGGGTGCTGGTCATAGCCCAGGGCGCTGCTGGGGCGGACGATGTAGCAGCCGTAGAAGGGGGCCACCTTGAGGCCTCGCAGGGGGTGTGCCACCAGGGACTTGAGCTTGGGAAGGCCAATGTCCTCCGCCAGGATCCACAGCAGGTGCTTGACCTCCACCGTCCCCCTGTACTCCAGCCCTTCCTCTGCCAGGACGCTGTTGACCTTCGCCCGGTACGCATCATCCCGTAGCTTCACCACTGCCTGGCTCATCACTCCCTGGCAGGTGCTACAGATGGTCATAATGGGGAGGCCCAGGCGCTCGGCCATGGCGAAGGTGCGGGCGTTCAGACAGTCCCCCAGCAGGGGGTTGCTTTCCTGGAGGACGCCGGCGCCGGTGCAGGAGGCACCCTGGAGCTCCTCCAGCTCCAGCCCGACCTTCTGTGCCACGGCCACTGCCGAGGGGTAAAGCTCCGGGCACCCGCCACGGGAGACGCAGCCCGGATAAAAGGCGAACTTCAAGGCGGACTCCACAGTCTGTTCCTCCTTGCCTTCATGCGGGGCCCTGAGGGCCCTGGCGCTCTTCAGGCCGTCCCAGAATCTCGCTTCCACCCCTACCAGAAGGCGTGGGTATCATGCGTCTCCTTGAGGGGGCGGTTTTCAGGTGGGTTTCGAGATGTCTCATGGTGCCCAGGCGTGGGCAGCGTCCAACTGCTGTCGGCGGCCAGCGGGTGCTGCTGGACAGTTATCACTTGGCCTGCGCCTTCTCACCTTGCCTGAGGGCCTCGGCCTTCCTGGCGATGCGCTGCACGCTGTCCAGGTCCTTCTTGGGGAGCGGCTTGTGGAAAACCGGGGGCATCTTGCCCTTGCGCATGGCTTGTAGCCCCACCGGGAGCAGTCCCAGGAGCTTGGGCACGTTGGTCATGCCGAAGGTCATGAGCGGAAGCCGCAGCTCGTCCAACTGGCCGGAGTGCTCCACGAGCTTCGCAAAAGCCTCGGTGTGGCGGGCTCCGTAGGTGTTGTTGTAGCCCGCCTCCATCGCCCGGTCCCTCAGGGCCATGATGCGCGCCATAGGGGCAATCCCCTTGGGGCAGACCTCCACACACTCAAAGCAGCGGGTGCAGTCCCAGACCCCGCCATAGGTGTTCAGGGCTCTGAGGCGCTCAACGCTGGCGGCGTCCCTGGGGTCGGCGACAAAGCGGTAGGCCTTGGCCAGGGCCGCAGGCCCCAGGAAGTTCTTGTCCACCTCAAGCACGGTGCAGTCAGAGACGCACGCCCCGCACATGATGCAGGCCATGACCCCTGACAGGTGGTTCATCGCCTCGTTGGATGCCAGGTACTCCTTCTCAGGCGCGGGCCCGGTGGGCTGGAGCCAGGGCTTGACCGCTCGGACCTTGTCCCAGAAACTCTGCATGTCTACCACCAGGTCTTTGATGACGGGCATGTTGCCAGCAGGCGCCACCGTGACCTGGCCCGTGGGGGTGGACACACCGGCCACCTTGGTCTTGCATGCCAGGGTTGCGTGGCCGTTGATGCGCATCGCGCAGGAGCCGCAGATGGAGCTGCGACAGGAGCACCGCAGCGCCAGGCTGCCATCCATCTCCTCGCGGACCTTGATGAGGGTGTCCAGGACGGTGAAGTGAGGCTCTATCTCAACCTTGAACTCCTGCCAGAAGGGCTCTGGCTTCGGGGACTCCGGGTCGAAGCGCTGGACCTTGAGGGTGACCTGCATCAGTATCTCCTTTCTTCGGGCTTCCAGCGCGTCATGGTCACCGGCGCGTAGCTCAAGCGCGGCCCTTCCGGGGTGAAGTGGGCCACGGTGTGTTTGAGCCAGTGCTCATCGTCCCTCTGGAGGAAGTCCCGGCGGAAGTGGGCCCCCCGGCTCTCTTCCCGGTTCAGGGCTCCTGCCACCATGACCTCGGCCTGGTCCAGCATGCCACCCAGCTCCAGCGTCTGCACCAGCTCCGTATTGAAGACGCGGCCGTGGTGCCGCACGGGGAGAAGCTGGTAGCGCTCCTTAAGACGGCAGATCTGTTCCTGAGCCTTCTGCAGGTCCCCCCGGGTGCGGAAGATACCCACCAGGTCCTTCATGGTGACGCCCATCTCGTGGCGGAGTGTGGCGCAGCGCTCCCCATTGGGCTCCCGGGCCATCAATCCCCGGATGCGGCGCTCTTCATCGCTGGCGCAGGCATCAGACAGGTCTTTGCCCTGGGGTGCTGGCTGGGCATGGGCGGCGGCGCTGCTGCCTGCCCGTCGGCCAAAGGTCACTGTTTCCAGCAGGGAGTTGCCCCCCAGGCGATTCGCCCCGTGCACGGAGACGCTGGCGCATTCGCCGGCAGCGAAGAGGCCCGGCAAGGTGGCTGCCCCATTCACATCGGTCTTCACCCCACCCATCTGGTAGTGCATCCCAGGGCGCACCGGAATAGGCTCTTTGAGGGCGTCCACCCCGACCAGGTCGCGGGCCAGCTCGTAAATCTGGTAGAGGCGCTCGTGAATGAGCTTGGCCCCCAGGTGCCGCAGATCGAGGAGGATGCACCCGTCCACACCCCTCCCCTCCTCAATCTCGGTCTGCCCCGCGCGGGAGACCACGTCTCTGGATGCCAACTCCAGCATCTTGGGGGCGTAGCGGGACATGAATCGCTCGCCGTCTTTGTTGAGCAGGTGGCCCCCCTCGCCCCGCGCTCCCTCTGTGATGAGGACCCCACTCCCCTTCAGGGTAGTTGGGTGGAACTGGGTGAACTCCATATCCTGGAGGGCCGCCCCGGCCCGGTAGGCCAGGGCCATGCCATCGCCGGTGCAGATGATGCCGTTGGTGGTGGGCTGATAGACGCGCCCCAGGCCTCCGGTGGCCAGCACAACACCCCTTCTGGCCTGGAGGACGTGGAGCTCCCCAGTCCGTAGCTCCATAGCAGTGACCCCCCGGCAGGCGCCGTCGTCCACCACCAGGGAGGTAGCGAACCATTCCTCGTAGACCTGGACGCCTGCCTTGAGCATCTGCTCCCACATGACGTGGACAATGGCCTGGCCGGTGATGTCGGCCACATAGCAGGTGCGGGGAAAGCCGGCGCCGCCGAAGGGGCGTAGCGCCAGCCTGCCATCGGGTTGCCGGTTGAAGATGACCCCCATATGCTCCAGTTCGAGGATGTCACCCGGGGCTTCCTTGCACAGGACCTCAATGGCATCCTGGTCGCCCAGGAAGTCACTCCCCTTGACGGTATCATAGGCGTGCTTCTCCCATGAGTCGTCCTGCCCCAGGGCGGCGTTGATGCCCCCCTGGGCGGCGGTGGAGTGGCTCCGCAGGGGGTGGACTTTTGTGACCACCGCCACCCTGGCCCCGGCTCGGGCCGCTTCCACGGCGGCGCGCATCCCTGCCAGCCCGGCGCCAATCACCAGGACGTCGTGGTCCAACATAGCAGCCTCCAGGTCATCTCAGCGATTAGCATCCACTATAGCAGGCCACCCTGCTGAAAACAACACGGTGTACTGGGTCAGGACATATCGGACAAGACCTCCTT
>JACQUN010000074.1 GCA_016210285.1 Chloroflexota bacterium | reverse complement strand
CCCTCCCGCACCAGCGCATGGTCCTCCCCCAACACAATGCGAATAGGCTCCACGATTCTGCTCCAGTCGCCTCTACGCCGATTGTAGCAGGTCTTCTCCCGCGCACACGGGTGCGTCTACGTGAACGCTGCCACGTGTTTTCACGCATTCGGGAACACGGGCTATCGCGCATGCAAACATCCCTCGCGCAAAGGAGGCGGACCATCGGAGCGACCAACAGCAGAGGAACAGAGGACAGGCTATCGTGCGGCGCTCTCCCTGGTCTGCTGGCCAGCGTGCCTGAGCGTCTCCATCACCCGCTGGGAGGTCATGGGGGCACGGCGGAAGCGCACGCCCGCCGCGCTGAAGAGGGCATTGGCAATGGCGCCAGGGGGATGGGCGATGGGAGCCTCGCCCACGCCACGCACCCCGTAGGGGCCGTCTGGAGCCGGCACCTCTACCATCTCGGTGCCCAGAAAGGGCATGTCCAGGGCCACGGGCTGGCGATAGTCCAGGAAGGTTGCGTTCAAAAGCACGCCCTTCCCGTCGTAGTGATACTCTTCGTTCATCGCCCAGCCGATGCCCTGAGCCGCGCCGCCCTGCATTTGCGTCTCCACACGCTGGGGGTTGATGGCCTTGCCCACGTCCTGATAGGAGGTGTACCGCAGCAGCCTCACCTTGCCGGTCTCCTGGTCAACCTCCACGTCAGCAACCCCAGCGGAGAAGACAGGGCAGGGCTTCATCCTGGAGACGCTTCCGCGCCCGACCAGGGCTCCCTCAGGCCCGAGGGCCAGGTCTTTCAAACCCGCTGCCTGCCGGGGGTTGTCCTGCACCCAGCACTTTCCGTCAGCATAGGCAATGGCGCTCTTGGGGACCCCGAACTTCCGCGCCGCACGCTCCTTGAGCTGGGCGATGATGTCCTGGCACGCCGTGTAAAGGGCGGCACCCATCGTGTAGGTGACCCGGCTGCCACCCGACACGTCGGTGTAGCCAGAGGTCTCCGTGTCCCCCTGGGAGACCGTTACTTCCTCTGGCGACAGGCCCAGCTCCTCGGCAACAATCTGCTTGAAGGCGGTGCGGGTCCCGGTGAGGTCCACCGAGCCAACCACCACGTGGGCACTCCCATCGGGATTGACTGTGATGGCGCCGCTTGAGGTGAATTGCGCGCCGAACCAGTAGCCAACAGCCAGGCCACGCCCGCGGTGAGCGCCTTCCAGAGGCGTGTTCCAGTGCTCGCTGCCCTTCACCTTCCTGAGCACCTCTTTCATGCCAATGCTGCCAAAGGGGTGCCCTGACGCCTGGGGGTCGCCCTCCTCCGAGGCGTTCTTCAGGCGGAACTCTATCGGGTCCATCCCCACTGCCCTGGCCAGGGCATCCACCGCCTGCTCGAGGGCATAGAAGACCTGGGGAGCACCGGGGGCGCGGTAGGCGTGGACCCTGGGGGTATTGGTCAGGACATCGTAGCCGACCAACTGCATATGGGGGACCTTGCCATAGAGCGCCCCAGCCAGGTTGAGGGCAGGGACGACGGGCGCGCCAGCAACACACCCAGCCGCCATCCACAGCTCAATCTGAAGGGCGGTCATGGCGCCATTCCGCCTGGCGCCAGCGCGCACGCGGAAGCGGGCAGCCGCCCCCGGCCCTGTGGAGCGAAAGACCTCCTCTCGGGTGAGCACCAGCTTGACAGGCCTGCCCGTCCTCTGGGCCAGCAGCACCGCCAGGGGCTCAACGACGCAGTAGATCTTGCCGCCAAAGGCTCCGCCAACCTCGGTAGGGATGACTCTGACCTGGCTCAAGGGCAAACCAAACAGGCCAGCAAGCTGCATCTTGACCGTGAAGCTCCCTTGCGTGGTTGTCCACACCGTCACCTTGCCGTCAGGCTCCACCCTGGCCACGCACGCCTGGGGCTCGATATACCCCTGATGGGCGCTGCCAATCTCATAGGTCTCATCCACCACCACGTCCGCCTCGGCCAATCCCTTCGCCACATCGCCCCGTTCCCTCTCGGCCCGCATGGCGATGTTGCTGGGCCTGGCGCCCACGACAGCGCCGAGCTCGTCCCCCGTCAACCGCCCCGGCTCCACCAGGGGCGCTCCCTCCTGCACAGCGCGGTCAAGGGTCAGGACCGGGGGGATCTCCTCATACTCCACTTCGATGAGTTCCAGGGCCTCCTGCGCAATGAAGGGGTCGGTAGCGGCCACCGCCGCCACGGCATGGCCGTGGAAGAGGGCCTTGTCTCTGGCCATGGCCAGGGCCAACACCCCGTCTAACCCGATGGCATTCTCTCCCAGGGGGAAGGTAGCCCCTGGCTTGACCCGCGGGAAGTCCCTGCCGGTGATTACAGCCTTCACGCCCTCCAGGGCGAGAGCCTTGCTGGCGTCAATCCGCCGGATGTGGGCGTGGGCGTAGGGGCTGCGCAGCACCCTGGCATGGAGCATCCCCGGCAGCACAACATCGGCGCCATAGATAGCCCTGCCGGTGACGAAGTCGGTGGCATTGGCCTTGGGGAGGGGCTTCCCAATGACGCGATACTGCCGGGCCTGCATCTCAACCTCCTGCCTGCTGCTGCACGACAGCCAAGATGGCTCGGACAATCTTGTCGTAGCCGGTACAACGGCAGAGGTTCCCTGAGACGGCCAGGCGAACCTGCGCCTCGCTGGGGTTCGGCGTCCGGTCCAGCAGTCCCTTCGCCGCCAGGAGCACCCCGGGGGTGCAGAACCCGCATTCAAAGGCCCCGTGCCGGATGAAAGCCTGCTGGAGCACGTGGAGCTGCCCATCGAGACCAAGCCCCTCAATGGTCGTTACCTCGTGGCCCTCCGCCTCTGCCGCCAGGACGAGGCAGGAGCACACGGGCTTCCCATCGTAGAGGACGGTGCAGGCCCCACAGTTGCCGTTGCTGCATCCCTCTTTGGTGCCGGTGAGGCCAATCCCATCTCGTAAGGTGCTCAGGAGAGTCTGCCGAGTGTCCACCACCAGCTCTCTCGGCTCGCCGTTCACCCTCAGCCTGACCAGGGCACGCACAGCGCCTCCTTCGAGCAAAATGGGGTGACTTAGCTGGGATGGGGTTGGTAGAGGCATGCCGGCTCCGCTGCCAGGTAGTCCCCGGTGCAGGCATAGGCACGGGCCCGGCAGCCGCCACAGACGCTGTTGTAGGCGCACCCCCCACACTTCCCTTTCAGACGTCCCGAGTCCCGGAGCGCAAGGAACACGGGATGTGTCCAGTACACCTCGGCCAGGGAGCCGTTGCGCACATTGCCGCAGGCGACGGGCAGGAACCCGCTGGGATAGACCTCGCCGATGTGGGACACAAAGCAGATGCCTTTGCCGTCGTTGGTGCTTGGGCCGTTCCCCTCCCCCACCCGCTTCCCCTCACGCTGAAGGGCCACCCGCCTGAAGTGCTGTCCCAGGGTTGTCTTGACACGGAACGGGCTCCCTTGGGAGAGCTCGTGGAGCCAGTTGAAGACCGCCTCATGCTGCTCTGGGGACAGCATCTCTTCGGCCTGGGCCCGACCGGTCGGGACCAGGAAGAAAACGTCCCACAGCACCGCCCCGGACCCTGCGACAACCTCAGCGACCGCCCCCAGTTGCTCGACGATCCACCGGCTGACGGAGGGGTTGAGCTTCACGGTGAGGCCAGCCTCTTGAGCCGCCCGAACAGCCCACAGGGTCCGCTCAAAGGAGCCCTTCACACCACGGAAGCCATCGTGAACCTCCGGGGTAGCCCCATCGAGGCTGAAGGAGATGTGCCGTACCCCCGCCTGGTAGGCGCGGGCGAGGTTCCGAGGGGTTACCAGCGCGGTGACACTGGGAGAGAGGGAGGTGCGCAGCCCGTGGGACACGGAGCAAGCCACCACGTCGAAGAGGTCAGGGCGCATGAGTGGGTCGCCGCCACTGATAACCAGAATGGGCTTCGGGGCGAAGCGGGCAAGCTCCTCCACCACGCCAAAGCACTCCTGGGTGGTCAACTCCAGGGGATGCCGCTTGGGCTGCGCCTCAGCCCGACAGTGGCGACACGCCAGGGCGCACGCCCTGGTGATCTCCCAGAAGAACACCACGGGCGCCTCAGCATAGTTTGAGGGCGGGCTGAGCCGGGGGTGTGAAGCCTCCTGCACCACTCTAGAGTCCATTCAGGGCCTCCCCAACCCTCTGGAGCTCTGCATCGCTGAGGTAGCAGGCTGGGTCTGGGGCCCATGGATCGCCGGTCGCCGACTCGGCCCGGACCCGCAGGTTGCCGTTGCACAGGGAGAGGACGGGGCACCTGGCGCACCGGCCCTCCAGTGGCCTCGGCCTGGCCTTCAGCCCCGCCATGATCGGATTCGACGTGTCCTCCCAGATGGTGCCGAAGGGACGCTCACGCACGTTGCCGAAGGAGCGGTGGTGGGAGAACTGGTCGGCGTGAACGTCGCCGCGGGGCCCAATGGAGCCAATACCCACGCCCGAGGCGTTCCCCCTGTTCCGCAGCAGCAGGCGTAGCGCCTCCTGAGCCCAGGGGGGCCTCTCCTCCAGCAGCCGCAGGGCAAGATAGGCGGCGTCCGCGTGGTTGTCTACTGTCAACACCTCGGTGTCCAGACCCTTCCGATGGAGGTCCTCGGTCCGCTCCAGACACAGCTCCACAGCCTGGCGCGTCTCCTCGTGAGAGAGGTCGGCCCGACTGCTGATGCGCGCTCCTCTTCCCGCATAGGCCAGATGGTACACGCAGAGGCGCGGGATGCGCTCCTGCTCCACCAGGTCAAACACCTCACCCAGATGCAGGTGGTTGTAGCGGGTCAGGGTGAACCGCAGGCTCACCCTGAAGCCCGCCGCCTGGGCATTGCGGATCCCCTCCAGGGCCAGGCGGAACGCCCCACGGCTTCCGCGAAACTTGTCGTTCACCGCCTCTGGCCCGTCAATGGAGACACCGACGTAGGCCACACCAGACTCACGTAACCCTCGGACGACGTCCGGGGTCAGGAGGGTCCCGTTGGTGGAGAGGCCAACCCTGAGACCCCTGGCAGCGGCATGTTTCGCCACCCCCAGGATGTCGGGCCGGACCATAGGCTCGCCGCCGGACAGGAGCACAACAGGGATCCCGTACTCCGCCAACTGGTCCACCACTCCGAGGACACCAGGCGTGTCTAACTCCGCGGGATCAGGCTGATCCATGGCGGAGATGTAGCAGTGGGCACAGTGTAGGTTGCACTGGCGGGTGATGTTCCAGGCCACGACAGGCCGGTGGTGTATCTGAGCCTGGCGGGGTGGGCCATCGCCGCGCTGGGCCTCGCCATACCGCAGGCCGTCCCCGGGTGTCGCCACCCAGCACCAGAGGCGTGTGAGGTTGAGCATCGCCCCTACCTACCCCGGACTTTCCCTGACGGGCTGAACCGTCGCCCCACCCTGGCTTCTGCCGCCGGGATGCAGCGCCCTCTGCCAGCGGGGGCGCCCGCCTCTCCCCCGCTTCACCACTATTCTGGACTATTGGCGGCCTTCCCGCAAGTTTCTCATGAAGCTCCGCTTCGCCACCCCCGCATGAAAATGGCAGTGGGTCCGCTCATGGTTCGACAGGCTCACCACGAGCGGTAGGGTTACCCCGCTCGCCCTGAGCGTGTCGAAGGGCAGGCGCCCATTTTCTGAGCAGACGCTGGAGAAACCCCCTTCGCTCCTGGGAGCGCAGCCCCCCGCTCACGGTTGGCGTCAGGGCAAGCGAGCAGCGGTTCGCAGCCTTTCCAGGTTCTCCAGGCCCGGGTGGAGCCTGCCCGCCTCGATGTCCCTCACCACCCGCACCACCGCCTCGTTGACCGGGGTAGGCACACTCACCTCTCCCCCGCGACGGACAACGTAGCCGTTCAGGTAGTCAATCTCAGTGGGGCGGCCCTTGAGGATGTCCTGGAGCATGGAGGGCCGACCCAGCAGGTCCGGGTCGGGCCGCCTCTCCGTCCCTCGAAGGAAGGCCGCCTCAACCCTGGGGTGCTGCCCCTTCTGCCCAGCCTCCAACAGCTCCTCAGGGGTGAGGCCACCTACCAGCGACGAGGGCCTGTGACCCACCGCCAGGGCAACGCGCACCGTCTCCGCCGCCAGCAGGATGCTCAGGCGGCGGGTAGCAGGGTGGACCCGGATATCATAAGAGTTGAGACCCGTGAGGCCCGCTACAGGGTTGGCCATGCAGTTCGTCACCAGCTTGGACCAGCGCTCGGCAAGCAGGTTGGTAGTGGTCTTGGTCAGGGCCACCTGTCCCATGATGCGGGCCAGCTCCTCCAGCCGCGGGGTCACGTCCCGCACGCTGAACTCGCCCAGCGTGTAGCCCACCGGGTTCGGGGTCATGGCCTGGGCCAGGGAGGCCAGGGTACGGACGTGGCCGGGTCCCACCAGCTCGGCGTTGAAGGTGACCACACACCCCAGCAGGCGATTGGCGCCCACCAGCGGGGCGATGCGCTCCTCGTTGATGCCGTTCTGCAGGGTCGCCACCCAGGCATCCCCATGCAGATAGGGGAGCATCAGGCGCACCGCTGTCTCTGTGTCGTAGGACTTTACGGCGACGAACATGACGTCCAGCGGTCCTTCCAGGCGATCCAGCTCCGACGTGTGCAAGGTCTTCACAGGCACACGGAACTCGCCCCGGGCACCGTCCAGGTAGAGGCCATTGAACTTCATGGCCTGGACATGGTCCTCCCAGGGGTCCACCAGGGTGATGTCCTCCCCGGCGCGCGTCAGGTAGGCTCCTAACGTGCCTCCCATGGCCCCAACGCCGATGACCCCCATGCGCTTCCCCATGACTCGCCTCCTACGCACTCCATCCGGCAATCCTAGCGGCGGCCGGCCCGCTCCTGCAGCTCCTGCTGGGTGAAGGGGGTCTGGAGTGACGCTATGACTTCTCGTGCCAGGAGCTCCAACTGCCCGAAGAACTGCTGCGGGGCGCAGGCAGGGCGCACCACAAACTTTGTGGCCCCGGCAGCCAGGTACTGTTGGACTGTCTCACGAATCTGGTCGGGGGTGCCAAGGGCACAATAAGTCGTAGTCGGGACATCGGGACGCACCCGCGTGAGGAATGAGCCAGCGGCGCGGAATGCCTCGGCTGGATTCTCAGCGAAGTAGAAGGGCAAGTACACCCCGTAGTGGTCCTCAGGAATCTGGCGGCCATACTCCCCCGCATACCGGCGGATGGCCTGGATGCCGCTGGCGACCTCGTCCGGCGTCACGGATGAAGCAAGCCACCCGTCGCCCAGGCGGGCGGCACGACGCAGGGCCGCCTCGCTCCGCCCGCCGATCCAGAGAGGCGGGCCGCCTTTCTGCACCGGCCGAGGGTAGATGGTCACGTCTTCCCCATGCCAGAAATCGCCGTGGAATGTGACATGCTCTTCGCTCCACAGGCGACGCAGCAGGGCCACCGACTCATCGTGGCGGCGCCCCCGCTCTTTCTTGGGAACGCCGCAGGCGTCAAAGTCCCGGCTGTCGTCAGCTCCCAGGCCAGTGAGCAGCAGCACTCGCCCGTTGGAGAGGAAGTCCAGGGTGGCCAGCTCCTTGGCCAGCACTACTGGATTCCGCACCGGCAGCACCAGGGCGCTGGTGCCAAACTTCATCTTTTGCGTCCTGGCGGCGATGAAGGCCATCAGGGTGATCGGCTCAAGCGTAAGGCCCGGCGAGACGATGCGGTCGCTGAACCAGAGGGAGTCAATGCCCAGGGCTTCGCAGCGGTCCACCAGCTCCCAGAGGGCCTCCGGAGAACGCTCCGGCAGGGGCCAGGCTCCCAGGCCCAGGCCAATGCGAACTTTCATGCTCTACCTCCCCAGTGGACCCACCAAATCCTATGAGAATGCCTGGCGTTCCTGCAGGAAAACCTGAAACGTGTGGCGCAACACTGCCGGGTCTTCAATGAGGTACGGCACCCTGGCGTTCTCCGGGGAGACCTTCAACCGCACGAAGCACGGCCCATCCGCCAGCGTAGCCTCCGCCAGGGCCATGAGGAACCCTTCCGCGTTATGGCAGGGCCACGTCCTCAGGCCACAGGCCTGGGCGACCTCGCACAGCTCCAGACGGTCGGTGAAGGTGGGCTGTCCCCCGGTGGAGGCGTAGGCCTGGTTGTCCAGGACCACCAGCAGCAGCTTGCGGGGCCGCAGGTAGCCGATGCTCGCCAGCGAGTTCAGATTCATGAGCATCCCGCCATCGCCCTCTATCCCCACCACCTTGCGGAAGGGAGATTCAGCCAGGCCCAGGGCCAGCCCAAGGGTGATGGACGGCACCAGTCCCATGGAGTCCACCACGTAGAGGTGATTGCGCCGGCGGGCCACAGCGACCATCTCGCGCGAGGTGGCCCCGCAGGTGACCACCATTGGGTCTTCAGGCAAGGCCCCGGCCAGGAGCTTGAGGGCTTCGGTCCGCTGGAGCAGCATAGCACCCTACCCCTTCAGGTTCACCAGGACCACCACCGGGCCGTGGGCCGTGTGGGCGTACTGATAGGCCCCTTGAATCGCCGCAGCCCACTCCTGAGCCGGCACCCGCCAGTCCAGGGTCACCGCCTTGAGACCCATCGCTTTCAGCATCTCCGGCACGTGCTCCGAGTAGTCGTTGACGGCGGCGTTGATCTCCCCAATGCCGCCCCGTCGCACCACCACCAGCAGCGCGGGCACGCGGTAGGCGGCCGTAAACGTCGTGAGGGCCGTCAGGGAGTTGCCCAGCCCCGTGTCCTGGATGAGCAGGACGCACCGCTTCCCGGCCAGCTCCAGCCCCGCGGCGATGCCCACCGCCTCCTCCTCTCGCGCCACGGAGAAGGAGCGGATGCTGGGGTGCTTCATGAAGTGCTCAAGGACCGGCGCCACCGTGCTGTCCGGGATGTGAATCAGGCAGTCGGGCTTGATGGCCTCAATCCCCGCGATGAGCTGCTGGCACTGTTCAGTGTTGCTTATCATGTCTCAGAAGTCTTTGGAAGGTTTGGGGACCTTTCTTTCAGAAAGGTCCCCAAAGACTACACTACCCCTTCCCCCTTTAGCGCCTCTACCTGCGCCTTGCCGTAGCCCAGGATGCCGGTCAGCACCTCCTCGGTGTGCTGGCCGATGGTGGGGGCTGAGCCCACCACCATCTCGGTGCGGCTGAACTTGATCATCTTGCCCGCCACGTGAATCCGCCCGGCCACAGGGTCAGGCACCTCCATCAGGATGTCGCGGGCGTGCAGGTGCGGGTCCCTGGCGGCGCCGGGCACGTCGTGGACGGGGGCCGCAGGCAGGCCCGCCGCAGAGAGCACCTCCACCGCCTCGGCCACCGTCCTGTCCACCAGCCACGCCTCCACGGCAGCGTCCACAACAAGGCCGTTCTTCTCGCGGTCACGGCGGGTCTTGAAGCGCGGGTCAGTCAGGAAGTCAGGCCTCCCGATGACCTGGCACACCTTGGGCCACATGTTCTCATTGATGGCGATGATATACACCCATCCGTCCCTGACGCGATAGGCGTTGGTGGGG
>JACQUN010000073.1 GCA_016210285.1 Chloroflexota bacterium | reverse complement strand
TCCAGGAGCGTGTCCAGGGCCTCCTGGTCTCCGTAGGACTTGTACTCATGCCACAGCCTCACTGCATCCCGGCCGTTCAGCCCCTTCAGCCTCCGGGGAATCCCCAATCTCTCCTCCACCGCCTTGAATCCCCCGTACAGGCCGCACCGCCAGCAGTCAAACATCAGGTCGCGGTGCTCAAGGCGCTGCGCCAGGTCCACGCCAAGGCAGTGCCGGATGAACGGGAGGTCAAAGCGCCCGCCGTTGTAGGTGTAGAGGCTGGTTATCCCCTTCAAGGCCCCCAGCAGCCGTTTCTGCGTCACCTCATCATCCACCAACTGGACGACCTCCAGGCGTTTTCCCCGGCTGGAGCCGATGCCGATGACCGTTATCTGAGCCTCGTGGGCCGACAGGCCGGTGGTCTCTATGTCAAGATACGCAATCACAGAGCCTCCCTGCGCGTTTCCTATCCCCGCGTGGGGTTGAACCCCATCTGCTGAAGCTGGACGTTCAGCGCAGACAGGAACTTGCGGATATAGGTATCGAGCTGGGGCTGTGGCGGGCTGCCAGCCACTACATCCCGCAGCGCCTTGCCCGCAAAACGGAGTCGCCCATCACTCTCGAGAAGCAGCAGCATGTCGGCCACGGGCTGCTCGCTGACTCCCTGGGGGGAGAGCCTGACCAGGCAGAGCTGGAAGCTCAGGCGCGCCGTATCCCTTTCTCCAACACGCAGGGCGAACTCCAGCCCTGGGTCTGGCTTGACGCGCACGGCCACCGCCTGGATTTGCCCCCAAACTGTTTCCAGGTCACCCTCGTAGAAGGAGTAGGTCCGGTATCCCTCTTGCATCCTAACGTTCTCCTTTTGTGCACGCATGGGAGGCGCCGAGCTAGGCTATGCCATGGTCACCGCCCTTTGCGTCCCGGTCCTTTACCCACAGCATCCTGCTACTCACCTGGCCCTCGCCTCTCTGAAGGCGGAAGGAAGCCGTGCTCCTGGAGCCGGTCCCGCAAGGCGAAGATATACTTCATGAAGTGCAGGTCCTCTTTCTCAAGGCGGTGGGCCTTCACCATATCGCCCCACTCGCCGCGTGGGGGCACCCGCAGGCGGATGACGCCTTCGTCCTGCAACGACTCCAGCCAGAACACCGCCACCGTCCTGCTGGTTTGCCCTTGTCCGTGCACCGAGAGCCGGAGCCGCTGGCGCGCCTGGCCCTCGTCCACCTGCTCTATCTCTCCTGCAGCCTCCAGGCGATAGGCCAGGCCCCAGGCTGCAACGGTCTCCACCGCTACCTTGTGCATCTCCTCCATGATGGCGGCGGGAGAGCCCCGCATCCGCCAGCCACGGCCACCGGGCAGGTGCTCACCGTTTTGCTGCATCCACCATCTCCAGGAAGCGGTCGAACAGGTGCTCGTTGTCCCGTGGGCCGGGGGACGCCTCCGAGTGGTACTGGATAGTCAGCACCGGAAGCGAACGGTGGCGCAGGCCCTCCACCGTGCCGTCGTTCAGGCTGATGTGGCTCACCTCCACCTCAGCGGGAAGGGTCGCGTCGTCCACCGCATATCCGTGGTTCTGAGCGGTGATATGCACCCTCCCGGTCTGGAGGTCCTTGACCGGGTGGTTGGCCCCCCGGTGGCCGAACTTCAGCTTGTAGGTCCGCGCCCCGAAGGCCCGCCCGATTAGCTGGTGCCCCAGGCAGATGCCCATGAGGGGCACCCGGCCCGCTAGGGCGCGGGCTGTGGCGACGGAGTCCTCCAGCAGGGCGGGGTCGCCAGGGCCGGGGGAGAACAGCACGCCATCAGGCTTCAGGCTCAGGATGTCTTCAGCCAGGAAGCCGGCGGGGACGGCGATCACCTCGCACCCCTTGCGGCGCAGGATGCGCAGGATGTTGTACTTGAGGCCACAGTCTGTGACCACGATGCGCCGCATCCCGGGCTGCACGCCCCTGGGGAGCTGGTCCCACCGGTACAGGACGTTGGTGCTGACCCGCTCGACAAAGTTAGTCTTGCCGTACTCCGGGACCGTGCGCAGGCGCTCCAGGGCCTCCTGCGGAGACATGTTCACGGCGATGGCCCCCATCATGACCCCTCGGCTGCGCAGGCGGCGGGTGACCGCCCGGGTATCCACACCGCTGAGGCCTGGAACCCCCTGGGACTCCAGGAACTCGTGGAGGGTGTGCTCGCTGAGGCCGTGGGAAGGCTGGGGGCACCACTCCCGCACTACGAAGCCCGAGACCTGGATGCCCTTGGACTCAACGTCCTCGGCGTTGACCCCATAGTTGCCGATGAGGGGGTAGGTGGGCACAAGAATCTGCCCGGCGTAGGAGGGGTCGGTGAGCATCTCCTGGTAGCCGGTCATGGCGGTGTTGAACACCACCTCGCCGTAGGCGGAGGTCTCCGCCCCGAAGGCCTCCCCCTCATAGGCTGTGCCGTCTTCAAGGACGAGGTAGGCTGCGTTAGCCATACAACCGTTCCTTTAGGCCCTGATAGATCCTGAAGAACCGCTTACCCTGGAGCTTTGGCTAGCTTGTCCTGGTACACCACTCTCCCACCCACCACCGTCGCCATTACCTTGCCTTTCAGTCGCGCGCCTGCCAGGGGGGTGTTCTTTCCTTTGGATGCGAACCCCTGAGGGTCCACCACCCACTCCGCGTCCGGGTCCAGGACCGCCACGTCGCCCTGGGCACCTGCTTGCAGGCTTCCCAGCAACTGGCCCCTGGCCCCTAGCAACCTCGCCGGGCCAACCGTCAGCCGCTCTATCAGCGTCGCCAGGGACAGGTCGCCCCGGTGCACCAGGGCCATCAGGAGGCCGAAGGCGGTCTCCAGCCCGCTGATGCCGAAGGCCGCCTCGTCAAAGGTGCAGGTCTTGTCCACCGCCGTGTGGGGGGCGTGGTCTGTCGCGATGGCGTCAATGACGCCCTCCTTCAGCCCTTGCAGCAGGGCCGACGTGTCCCGCCGGGTGCGCAGGGGCGGGTTGACCTTGGCGTTGGTGTCGTAGGCGGCGAGGGTCAAGGGGTCGAAAGGCCTCTCCTGAGCGAAGCCGAAGGAGCCACCCTCTCCACGCAGCCCCATGACCCACTCGTCCGTGAGCACGAGATGGTGTGGGGTGACCTCAGCCGTCACCCTCAGCCCCCGCTCCCTGGCTCGCCGCACCAGCTCCAGGGCGCCTGCGGTGCTGATGTGGGCCAGGTGGAGCCAGCCCCCGGTCAGGGCCGCCAGCTCGATGTCCCGTGCGGCCATGACCTCCTCTGCCTCGGCGGGGATGCCCTTGAGGCCCAATCGGCTGGCAGTCCATCCCTCGTGCATGGCGCCGATGCGGGACAAGGCGGGGTCCTGGCAGTGGTTGATGACGGGAAGCCCAAAGGGGACGCCGTAGGTCAGGGCCATGCGCATGATGTAGGCGTCGGCCACGGGGTCGCCATCGTCGCTGAACCCCACGACGCCTGCAGCCGCCAGCTCCGCCATCTCCACGAGTTGCTTCCCCTTCCGCCCCCGGGTGATGCACCCAACAGGCAGGACACGGACGTGGCCCTCCTGCTGGGCCTTGCGGAGCAGGTACTCCACCGATGCAGCGGTGTCCAGGGGCGGCTCGGTGTTGGGCATGGCGCAGACAGTCGTGAAGCCGCCGCGGGCCGCCGCCAGGGTGCCCGTGGCGATGGTCTCCTTGTCCTCGTAGCCGGGCTCCCGCAGGTGGCAGTGGAGGTCAATGAAGCCGGGGCTGACCACCAGCCCCCGGGCGTCCAGGGTGGCGTACTGACCCTCTGGCGCCCGCTGGCCCGCAGGGGCGGTCCAGGCCACCTGCCCAGCCTGGATGAACAGGTCGCCGGCAAGCTCCAGGCCCTGGGACGGGTCCAGGATGCGGCCGCTAGTGATGAGCAGGGACGTCCCGGTTGCCATCACACTGCCTCCCTCGGCGCGCACAGCAGGTAGAGCAGGGCCATGCGCACCGCCACGCCGTTGGTGACCTGCTGCTCAATGGCCGACTGGGCGCTGTGGGCCACCCCCGGGCTGATCTCCACGCCTTCATTCATGGGGCCGGGGTGCATCAACAGGGCGCTGGGGCGCTCGCGGGCCAGCCGCGCCTCGTTCACCTGCCACAGGCGGGCGTACTCGCGGAGAGAGGGCAGCAGCCCCGCCTCCTGCCGCTCCTTCTGGAGCCGCAGGACTATGACCACGTCAGCGCCCTCTACGGCCCTGTCCAGGTCCAGCTCCACCTCCACCGAAGCGAAGGGGTGCCCTGGCGTGCCCTCCCGGCCCTTCAGCAGGTCCCAGGGCATCAGGGTGGGCGGCCCGCATAGCACCACCTGAGCGCCTACCCTGGTTAGCCCCCAGAGGTCGGAGCGGGCCACCCGGCTGTGGGCGATGTCCCCCACGATGAGCACCCTCCGTCCTTCCAGAGTGCCAAGGTGCTCCTGCACCGTGAACAGGTCCAGGAGCGCCTGGGTGGGATGGGCATGGGTCCCATCGCCGGCGTTGATGACGGAGGTGGAGGTCATGTGGCGGGCCACGAAGTAGGGGGCGCCGGAGTGAGGGTGGCGGATGACCAGGGCGTCGGCGGCCATTGCCTGGAGGGTCAGGGCGGTGTCCAGCAGGGACTCCCCCTTCTCTATGCTGCTGCCCCCCGCCGAGAGGTTGATGACATCGGCACTGAGAATCTTTCCGGCGGTCTCGAAGGAAGCGCGGGTGCGTGTGCTGGGCTCGTAGAAGAGGGTGATGACCGTCTTGCCGCGCAGGGTGGGGGCCTTCTTCACCGCCCGGCGGAGGATGCCCTTCATCGCCTGGGCGGTGCTGAGCACTAGGGCGATTTCCTCACGGGTGAAGTCGTCCAGGTCCAGGACGTGGCGCTTGCGCCACCCGGCCTGGGCCTGGTCCGGGGGAATCCGCGTCTCCCGAGCCCGCACCGTTCGCATCACATGCCTTCCTTCACGATCACCACCGCGTCCCGCCCGTCCGTCTCCGCCAGGCGCACCTGCACGTCCTCGTCCAGGGAGGTAGGGATGTTCTTGCCCACGTAGTCTGCGCGGATAGGCAGTTCCCGGTGGCCCCGGTCCACCAGCACCGCAAGCTGAATGGCCCTGGGCCGTCCCAGGTCTATCAGGGCGTCCATCGCCGCCCGGATGGAGCGCCCGGTGAAGAGGACGTCGTCCACCAGCACAACCCACAGGCCGGTGATGTCCACCGGCACCTCCGTGGCCCGGGTGGGGAGGGGTGGCCTCCGGGCCAGGTCGTCCCGGTAGAGGGCGATGTCCAGGGCGCCCAGGGGCACCGTGACCTGCTCAAAAGTCTCGATGCGCTCTGCCAGGCGCCGGGCGAGCGGGACACCCCGGGTGTGGATCCCTACCAGCACCAGCCCCTCGGCGCCGCGGTTGCGCTCTAGAATCTCGTGGGCGATGCGGGTGAGCGCCCTGCGGATGTCCTCGCTGCTCATGACAATCTTTTCGGTCGCCTGCCCGGTGGTTGCTCTCTGCTTCAAGGTGTCCCCCTGCCGGGGCGTAGTCCCCGAGGTAGCCCCGCGCACCCTGGGCGCAACCCGATGAGTGACACGAAAAAACCTCCTGCCCTGAGACGGCAGGAGGTTACGATCCCGATTGTGCCAAGGGTCAGGAACCGCCTTGCCAGCCTCACGGGGCTGCCTTTAAAGGCTTCTGGGGTTTGGCCCGCAGCCTGCGCCCTTTGACCACGCTATTCAGTTTCTCATACGCTAGCACAAAGCGCCTTCCGGGACAAGGGGTCTGAAGAGCATCAGGGCAACCCTTCTTGCAGGAAATGGGTGCCCTGTCCTCGTCCAAGAGAGCTGGATTGGGCAGGTTGTTACTTCCCCACACAGTCAACCCCCCTGCGGTGCCACTGGTGAGGACCTTGCAAAAGCAAACGGAACCGAGGTGAGGCGACCGGAAAGGCCTGTGCCTACGCGCCTCCGCCTCCCAGGGCCGTCAGGTGCAGGCGCGTATAGCAGGCGCCCTGAGGGGTGAGGGTGCTTTGTATCAGGCTCAGAGCCTCCACTGGCATGGGCGAGGCCGGGGGTGAGGGAACGCGGGCCAGCACTTCCCCGATGCGCGCCCGCTGAGCGGGCGGCGTGGCCTCTCGCACCCGTCCAAGGGTCAGGTGCGGGTTGAAGGCCCGCCCTTCCCTCGAGAAATGCAAAGGCTCCAGCGCCCCTTCCAGGGCCTTGTGCAGTGCCTTGGCCGTCTGCACGTCACCCTCTAGGCCCACCCAGAGCACTCTCGGACGCTGGAGGTTCGGGAAGCCGCCAACCCCCTGCAAGGCCAGCCGGAAGGGCGCTATCCCCTGGGCTGCCTGCTGCATGGCGGCAGCGATGGCAGCCGCCTGCTCCGAGGGGACATCACCCAGGAACTTCATGGTAAGGTGAATCCCATCCGGGTCAACCCAGCGAACTCCTTCCACGCGGTGGCGCATGGCGCCGATGAGCTGCCCCAGGGCCGCCTTTACCTCGGCGGACAGTTCCACGGCGATGAAGAGGCGCAGCATTTCAGCCATGATGTTTCAGCCTGTCCCCGTGCTCCCTCAGTTGCGCGGCAGGCAGCGCGACCTGGTGCCCTGTGCCTATGATACCCGACCGCAGGCGGTTCCTGGTATACTCTCCCCTGTGCCTGCTGCCCGCCGGGATGAGGGTGCAGCTTGGCTGGGGGGTTGAGAGGGTGCGCGCCGAGAAGGCAACAGCGCTCGCCGAGGCGCCGCTCAAGGTAAGCCAAGAGCACTACAAGTGGATGGTCCTGGCGGTGGTCGAGCTGGGCAACATCGTGACCACCATAGACACCAGCATCATCAACTTTGCACTCCCTACCCTCGCTTCGGCCATGCACACGGACATCTCCACCATTGTGTGGGTGAGCCTGGCCTACATCCTGGTCAACGCGGGCCTCCTCTTCACCCTGGGCTGGCTGAGTGACCATGTGGGCCGCGGGCGCCTCTTCCTCTTGGGGCTGCTCATCCACGGGGTGCTGCTGCTCCCTCTGGCCTTCTCCCAGAACGTTTTCCAGATGGTCGCAGGGCGGGTCGGTCAGGGCATAGGCGCAAGCATGATCCATGCCAACACCGTTGCCCTGGTGGCTTCCGCCTTCCCCGACCGGGAAAGGGGGAAAGCCCTGGGGATTCTGGGAGCCGTGGCTGCAATGGGGATGGGGATCGGCCCGCTCATGGGTGGTCTGATCCTGGACCACTTTCACTGGCGGGCGCTGTTCTACCTGCGGATACCCATCTTTGTGGCGGTCTTCCTGATCACCTGGCTCTACATGGAGCGCGGGTCGCGACGCTCGGGTCGCCTTACCCTGGACTGGCTCGGCGCCGTGCTCCTTTTTGGCGGGCTGGTCAGCCTGCTTCTGGGGGTGAACCGGGCGGGGAAGCTGGGCCTTGCGGCACCGATGGTGTTGGGGACCTTCATGGCCGCTGCGGTTCTGCTGCCCGCATTTGTGTACCAGGAGCGGCGGAGCGCCAGCCCCATCCTGGACCTGAAGCTCTTCCGGCGGCGGGTCTTCGCCGGCACCGCCACCAGCCTGGTAATCCAGTTCCAGGGCTGGAATATCGTCAGCTTTGTCGTGCCCTTCCTGCTGGTGCAGGGGCTCGCCTTTTCGCCCTCCCGGGCAGGGGTCTTCCTGAGCGTGTACTCCCTGGTGCGCATCGTTTCCCCTGTGACCGGCTGGCTCTCGGACCGTGTCCGAGCCGGGGCGGTAGCCGCCTTCGGTCTGGCGCTGATGCTGGCAGGACTTATTCTGCTGAGCCGGGTGCGTGCGGATACTCCTGACGGGCTTATCCTATCTGCCCTGGCGGTGGCTGGGCTGGGGGCGGCCTTCTTTGGCCCATCGGCCAACAGCATTCTGGCGGGGTCTGTTCCCAGGGAGCAACTGGGCACCGCATCGGCGGCCGTGGCTGAGGGGCGGCAGATCGGCATGTCCAGCGGCACAGCCATCGCGGGAGCCGTGCTGGCCACGCGCAGCGCCTTCCATGCCAGAGGGCTTGCGCCCGACGCCGCAACTCCCCCGCCCGACGCCGTGACCTTGGCCGCAGGGGACGCCTTCCTTGTGGGCGCGGGGCTGACCCTCATCGCCCTGGTGGTCGCTCTGGTCAGCGCCCTCCCCCAGCGCGGCGAGCCTGCCCAGGCGACCCGGCGGCGCGCAGCCACGCCCTAGCCCCCGGAGGAAGCGAGACCCCGAAGCCCTCACGCTCCTCCGGATAACGTGCCCTCCTCCGGGGTTTCGGCCAGGCGGCCTCAGCCTGCGGTAGAATGGAAGGTAGCCATTGCCAGGAGCCCGCCCACGGTGAGCATGGACACCCGCCCTGTTGGAACGACTCCCCCGGACCCCTCCAGCGCACCGCAAGGCCTGCGGGAGCTGGCGCTGAGGCTGCTGGAGTTCCCCGCCGTCCGCCAGCGGCTCACGGCCCACACCACCTTTGCTGTCGGCCGGGAGCTGGCCTTGACGCTGAGGCCCTCCTACCGTGACGAGGAGGTGGTCCGCCTCCAGAAGGAGACTGCTGAGGGGCGGCATTTCCTGGAGAGTGGTGCAGACCTGGACCTCTCCGGTGCTCGGGATGTGCGCGCCACGGCTCAGCGGGCGCAGCGGGGTGGAGTCCTGTCCGGGCAGGAGCTCCTGGAGGTTCTGGATACCCTGAAGGCGGCTCGCTCCGTCCGCACGGGCTTCCAGCGCCGGCGAGGGGAGTTTCCATCTCTGGCGGGCTTGTCGGAGAGTCTGCCAGACCTTCGAGAGCTAGAGGAGGGGATTCAGCGCTGCATCGGGAGGCATGGGGAGGTCCTGGAGAGTGCCACGCCGGCCCTGCAGAGCGCCCGCGCCGAAGCCCGCCTTGCCTACCAGCGTTTGGTGGAGGCCCTTGCCCGCATCATGCGCTCCTCCCTGGGGCAGCACGTCCTTCAGGAGTCGCTTGTCGTTGAACGGGAAGGCCGCCTCGTCCTCCCCGTCAAGGTGGAACACCGCAATCGCCTTCCCGGTCTGGTCCACGATGTCTCGGAGAGCGGGGCCACGGTCTTCGTGGAGCCTCTGGCAATGGTGCCCCTGGGAAACCGCTGGCGGGAGCTGCGGCGGGCGGAAGAGCGGGAGGTGGAGCGGGTGCTGCACACCCTCTCGGGGATGGCGGGGGCTCACGGCGACGAGCTGACTGCCGCCGTGGAGATCCTTGGGCGGCTGGACCTCATCCTTGCCAAGGCCCGCTACGCCCGCGCCACGGCCAGCGTGGCCCCAGGCACCGTTCTGGCAGAGGAGCCGTATCTGAAGCTGGTAGAGGCCCGCCATCCCCTCCTGCGTGAGCCAGTGGTGCCCATTACCCTGGAGCTGGGCCGCGAGTGGAAGGTCCTGCTCGTCACCGGCCCCAACGCCGGAGGGAAGACCGTCGCCCTGAAAACGACTGGCCTGCTGGCCCTGATGCACCAGGCAGGGTTGCAGATCCCCGCAGCCCCGGGGAGTGTCCTCACTGTCTTCGAGGGCGTCTACGCTGATATCGGTGATCAGCAGAGCATCGAGCGCTCCCTCTCTACCTTCAGCTCTCACGTCCAGGGCATCCGGGACATCCTGGCGCAGGCCACGTCTAGCTCCCTGGTGCTTCTGGACGAGCTGGGGACCAGCACCGACCCGGAAGAGGGTGCGGCCCTGGCCAGGGCCCTCGTGAGCCATTTCCTCCACCAGGGGATTCCCCTCATCGCCACGACGCACCAGCGGCAAGTGGCGGCCTATGTTCAGGAGACGCGGGGGATGCTCAATGCCAGCGTGGAGTTGGACCCCGTTACCCTGGCCCCGACCTACCGCCTGACCCTGGGCCTGCCAGGACGCAGCTATGCCCTGGCCATCGCCTCTCGCCTGGGACTTCCGGAGCCCATCCTCTCCCAGGCCCGCACCTTCCTTCACCCCACGCATCGGCAGGTGGAGGAGCTGCTTTCCCAGATTCAGGAGGAGCGCCGACTCGCTGCTCTCAAGCTTCAGGAGGCAGAGGCAGCCCAGGCCGGGGCGCAGGCGTTGCAGCGAGAGCTGGAGGAGCGGCTGGAACGCCTCCAGGCTCAGGAGCGCGTGCTGCTGGAGGAGGCTCGGCAACGAGTCCAGGCCCAGGCGGAGGAGATGCTGGAGCGGCTGCGCCGCGTGGAGCGGGCCGTGACGGTGCCAGCCCTCCAGAAGCCACCCCCAGAAGAGGTGCACTCGGCGCGGAGCGTGGTGCGGGAGGTGCAGAAAGCCCTGCGCTCCCAGGAGTGGCAGCCGCCCGCCCCATCGCCACCCCGGTGGTTGGAGCGTCTCCAGCCAGGGGATCGAGTTTGGGTGCGGGGTTTCCCCCAGCCTGTCGAGGTGCTCTCCCCTCCCGATGAGCGGGGTACGGTAGAGGTGCTGCTGGGGACCATGCGGGCACGGGTGCGCACCGAGCAACTGGAGCGCCCTGCTCCCTCCGCCGAGGCGAGGAAGGCAACCTGGAAGGTCTCGCTGGCCCAGCCTGCTCCCCAGGCCAGGAGGCAAGAGGCGTCTGGGGAAGAGAGGGGTGCAGAGGACAGCGGCGCCCCCGGGACGGAGTTGGACCTGCGGGGCCTGCGGGTTGAGGCGGCGCTGGAGCGTCTTGAAGCCTTCCTGGATAGAGCAGTGTTGGAAGGACTCGCCCAGGTGCGGATCATCCACGGTGCGGGCACCGGGGCGCTGCGCCAGGCCGTCCGGGAGCGGCTGGCGGAGCATCCCCTGGTGAAAAGCTCTGGCCCGGAGGAGCACCGCGGGGACGGGACGACGCTGGTGCGGCTGGCGTGAGTGCGGGGCGTTTCATCATCCAAGGAGTGTCGCAGGGCGAGCAGGTCTGTATACCCGGCATGGTTGGGCAAGCTCGGTATAGGTTTGGATATTACGGCGAGAGCCGGAGTCAGGCCTGCGAGCGACCCGATTTCGTCGAAAAGCGATATGCAGGGCTTAACCCCTTGAGCGGGACTGCTATGGAATGGTCGTGTGGCCGAGGGCTTCGAATCCAGGACGGCCCACCATTGACGTTCGAACTACCCGTTGTCAAACTTCTGAAGTGTCCGCATAATCGCCATTACACAAGGGAGCGTACGTCCACCGTTCATGGCGCATGCCCTATCTCTAGTGTCGTGACAGGAGAACGTATTGACATATCATGGCGGATCTGTTATGCTGTGCCCCATGAGC
>JACQUN010000072.1 GCA_016210285.1 Chloroflexota bacterium | reverse complement strand
GTCCACGGCCCCCTCAGCAGCACCAGCCCCCACCAGCGTGTGCATCTCGTCAATGAGCAGGATGCAGTTGGCAGACGCCTTGATCTCCTCGACGACCTTTTTCAGCCGCTCCTCGAACTCGCCACGGTACTTGGTGCCCGCCACCAGGGCCCCCATGTCCAGGGTCACCAGGCGGCGGCCCTGGAGGGTCTCCGGCACATCGCTGTGCACAATCTTCTGGGCCAGGGCTTCCACAATGGCGGTCTTGCCCACCCCGGGCTCGCCGATGAGCACCGGGTTGTTCTTCGTCCGGCGGGAGAGGATCTGAACAACCCGCTGAATCTCCTTCGCGCGGCCCCAAACAGGGTCCAGCTTGCCCGACCGAGCCAGGGCGGTGAGGTCCACGCCGAGCTGGTCCACGGTCGGCGTGCGGGTGGCCGAGCGCTGGCTGGTATGCCCCTGGGCGAGGCTCTGGCTGAGGAGCCGCTGGGTCTCCGCCCGCACCTTGTCCAGGGTGACGCCCAGGCTCTCCAGCACCCCTGCGGCTACCCCCTCCCCCTCCCGCATCAGTCCGATGAGGAGGTGCTCCGTCCCGATATAGTGGTGGCCCATGCGCCGGGCCTCATCCACCGCCAACTCGATGACCTTCTTCGCCCTGGGCGTAAGGCCGATGTTCTCCCCGGACACGGGCCGCTCGCCTCGACCGATGATGAACTCCACAGCGGAGCGGACCTTGTTGAGGTCAACGCCCAGGCTGCCCAAGACCTTGGCCGCTACCCCCTCGGTCTCCCGCGCCAGGCCCAGGAGGATGTGCTCCGTGCCTATGTAGTTGTGGTTGAAGCGAAGGGCCTCTTCTTGGGCCAGGGAGAGGACTCGCCGCGCGCGCTCTGAGAACTTCTCAAATCTGCTTGCCATGCCGACGTCTCCCGTTTTTCAATCCCTTGCGGGAGGGGGACCCAGTCAGGTGTCCAATGGGGTCTCCCCTACATCTCCTCCAATGCTTGCCGAAGGCTGAGCGCCAGCCGCCGCCTCTCGGTCTCGATGCGCAGGATCTTCAGGCTCACCACGTCACCCTCCCTCACCGCATCCTGGGGGTTGCGGATGGGCTTGTTGCTCAACTCAGAGATGTGGATAAGCCCCTCGATGGACCCCTCGATGCGGGCAAAAGCGCCGAAGGTCGTGAGCCTGGTTATGGTGCCTGTGACCAGTTGCCCAACCGTGTACCGCTGGGTTATAGTCGCCCACGGCTCCGGCTGGAGGCGTCGCAGGCTCAAGGAGATCTTCTTGCCCTGAGGGTCCAGTTTCAGGATGTACACCTCCACCTCGTCCCCGACCTTGACAAGCTCCTCAGGGGAAGAAACAGGCTGCCAGGAGAGCTCGGAGACATGAATGAGTCCATCCGCCCCACCCAGGTCCACAAAGACGCCGAAGCTGGATATCCCGCTTACCCGCCCCCTGCGAACCTCCCCTTCCCGAAGCTCTTTCAGCAGGCGCTCCTTTTGCTCCTCCCGCCAGAGCTGCCAGGCGACCTTCTCCGACAGGATAACCCGGTTCCGCCTCCGGTCCAGCTCAAGAACCTTCAACCGCAGGGTTTTCCCCACCCGGTGTGCCAGCGCGTCCTCGCTGCCAGCGGGTGCGCTGTCTCGTGACAGCGGGGCGAGGTGAGAGAGGGGCACAAAACCCTGCACACCTGCCGCATCCACAATCAGGCCCCCTCGATTGAACCCAACCACCTGTGCATCCAGGGGTTGGCCACCCTCCAGGCACTGCTCCAGGAGCCGCCAGCCATGTTCCCCCCTGGCACGGTCCACGGAGAGAAGGGCAGGACCATCCTCGCCCTCCGGACGCATAACGTAGGCCAGAATCCTGTCCCCAAGCCGAAGCGCAGCGGGGCCGCCCGAGGTGAGGCTTCGCATCTCCTGAGAGGTGATGATTCCTTCAGACTTGCCGCCGATGTTGACCAGGACACTCTCCTGGTCAACGCTCATAACGACCCCCTCGACGATCTCCCCTCTCCGGAAATCCTTCCACCCGCCAACCTGGGCGAGGAGTTCCCCCATGCCCTGGGATCCTGGAGGTTGCCCCTGCGCCGAAGAGACCAAAGCAGCCCGCCGTTGTTCTGAATTCCTCCTGAAACCATTATAGGCCGTTGAAGCTATGAGTGTAAAGGTCTGCGTGGACCCGGCGCGGAAGCTGGAGTCCTGTGCGGTCTGCCCTCCTTTCGGAGGTTCCCCCACGATGTTTTCCCATACTGTAGCACACCCTGCGGGGTATGAAAAGGGGAATACTTCCAGTTCCCAGGGTCTTTTGATCGTCCAGAGCCTCTACGGGTATTGCCCTCTGCCGTTCCGACGCGTCCTGCCATCGGCAGGCGGGCTGGGAATGGCAACCAAAAGACCCCGTTTCAGATCCAGGAGCATTCCCCGGTTTCCGACAGCCGACGGCTCAGCGTGCCCGCCAGAGGACGCCCAGGTTGCCCGCCCGAGCCCGCTCCCACCCCAAGGGCAGGGTCTTTCGGTTGTCACCCTGAGCAAAGCGAAGGG
>JACQUN010000070.1 GCA_016210285.1 Chloroflexota bacterium | reverse complement strand
TTTCAGAAGTTCGCTGAATAAATCCTGGGGTTTCTACAGCTGTAGTGGCAGGTCACGACAGCTATCGACTTTTGCAGTGAATTTCGGATTCGGGACACTAGCAGGGTGCTGATAAAGGGGTGTTCATGAGGGGCGAAGCCCCTGTGACGAGGGTCTGGGGGTGTCCCCTAGATACAATTCACCCCCCTTCCTGGCCAGGGAGGGGGCAGGGGAATGGTCGAAAAGGGTTTCTCATCACGAGGCCCTCCCGGACCACGGGATAGTCGTCCACCAAGAGCACACGGATACCCTCTTTCACCGGCGTCACCCCCCCGTCGGCCTGCACCCGCCTACCGAGTCGGTATCCGTACCACCACCCTGGTGCCTTGTCCAGGGTGGCTCTCTACGCTGCAGCTCCCGCCGGCGAGCTCGGCCCTGCGCTGCATGCTCATGAGGCCACCGACGCGCGTGGTTGCCAGGGCCTTGGGGAGATCGAAGCCCACCCCATCGTCTTCCACCAGAAGCTGGACGCCCTCTGAGCCGCACGCCAGAGAAAAAGCCACATCCCTGGCGGCAGCGTGGCGCCGAATGTTGATAAGGGCCTCGTGGGCGATGCGGTAGAGGACCAGCTCCACGTCCCGGGGCAGACGCACGTGGCCGTCCAACGCTGCCTTGACCCGGCAGCCGGTGTCCTCCTCCAGTCGGCGTAGCTCCTCTTCCAGCAGGGGGCCCAGCCCTACTTCATGGAGGACTGGGGGATGGAGGTTGTTCATGATACTCCGGGCCTCACGAATCGCCTCTCGAAGGAGAACTGAGGCCCGCACTGCCACGTGCCGGATCTCCGGGCTGGCGCGCGCCATGGACTCAACGCTTTGAAGTTGCTGGAACACGGAGGCCAGCGTCTGCGCCACGCGGTCGTGAATCTCGTAGGACAGCCACTCACGATCCTGCTCCTGGGCTTCCATGGCGCGCAGAAGCTCAGCACGGAAGCGGTTTTCAAGCTGCGCCATGCGTGTTTCTGCCGTCTGGCCCTCCACAGCACCCCTGGCCCACATAAACACAGGAAGGGCGAGCCGGGCCAGCTTGCCCTCACGCCGTGCGCTCCCCAGAGAGGCATCTGGGAAGCCCAGGTGAAGGGTCAGCGTCTCACCGGTCGTCATCCGGCATGACATGCAGAAGAACACGCCGACGTTGCCAGTCTCGTGGGGAGAGACAACCAGGGCCTCCGACCCCGCTTCCGGGGAGTGCCCGCAGCCATCGCATGGCGTGCAGGTGCGGACCTCTGCACTCCCCGGCTCAGGCCTGTTCGGGCTGGCACAGGCTCCCTCGGCAGCGCCGCAGAAAAGGCAAACGCTGGCCGCCCCAACCGTGACGCGCAGGTCTTCCACGGCGTCGGCCAACACTGCATCCAGTTGCAGGGGACGGAGCTCTAGCTGCCGCATGGCACCGCACTCCTCCTGCTGCCCGCTTGTAGAGGCGAACCTGAGACGACCCCAACGCTCCCGGGTCTGGTAAACTAGACATTACCAATTATACACTATTGTTTACATTTATGCAACTCATCTTTACCATACTTGGGGGGCCCAGGGCAATATCCCTTGGGATGCATCCCCGGGGTGCCCGAAGTGTATCCCGAAGGGGTTGGACGGCTCCGCTCCCCCTCGATATGCCCTGTTGGACGGAGGGCCACGGCGGAGAGAGGGGAGCCCTTGAGCAAGGTGGACGCCGGGGACGACATGGCAGATTGCGCCGAGGAGGTGGATGGCCACAGCCAGGGCCGCCCTAGTGTCCTGAGTCGTTAGAAGGTTGAATAAGGCGTGGCCACTGCGGGTGCAGTGGCCACGCCCCTGCCGGGGGCCTGGGGGTGTCCCCCAGATTCGTCTCTTCCCCCTCTCCTGCAGGAGAGGGGGCTATGGGGGTGAGGTATCTGCCCCTCAGAAGGATGCGTTTTCCCGAGAGAGGGACTCCACTTTTTCAAAGAAACAGGGACTCATGACACTGGTGTCCTGAGTTGCTAATCCGTTTCATACATAATGGGGGGGCATTAGAGTTGCAGTGCCCCCGTTCATGGTTCGACGGGCTCACCACGAACGGGAAAACCGTTCGTTCTGAGCTTGTCGAAGGGCGGGTCGAAATATACATGCTTCTTCTGACTCAGGACACTAGTAGGAGAAGGGGGTCAGGGGGATGAGGGCAACCCGCTTCTTGCACCCTCCCCCTGCTTGTGCTAAAGTCGTCGTGGCGCGAGTGGCCCCTTCCCTACCGCCCAAGGAGATGCGGCATGAAGGCAGTCGTGTTCGAGAAGCAGGGCGGTCCAGAGGTCCTGCAGTACAAGGACATCCCAGAGCCCGCCGCCAGTCCGGGCGAGGTCCTTATCCGGGTGCGGGCCGCTTCCGCCAACTACAACGACATCTGGGCCCGGCGGGGCCTGCCGGGGATGGAGATTCTCCTGCCCCATGTCTCTGGGAGCGACGCCGCCGGGGTGGTCGCCGCCCTGGGGAGTGGCGTCACCGGCGTCAAGGTGGGGGACGAGGTGGTCGTCCACCCCTCCCTGAGCTGCCGCACCTGCGAGGCGTGCACGGGTGGCCAGGAGTTCTTCTGCCGCAGCTTCAAGATATGGGGGTTCCAGACCGGACCCCTGGATGGCGGCCACGCCGAGTACGCTCGGGTCCCTGCTGCCAACATCCTTCCCAAGCCCAAGGGCCTCTCCTGGGAGGAGGCGGCCTCCCTCCCGCTGGTGCTGATGACGGCGTGGCGCATGCTGGTGAGCCGCGCCCGCATCCAGCCGGGGGACTTCGTCCTGGTGTGGGGCGCTGCTGGGGGTCTGGGAACGGTGGCGATACAGATCTGCAAGCTGTTCAACGCCAGGGCCATCGCTGTCGCCTCCTCCGATGCGAAGCTGGCCAAGGCCCAGGAGCTGGGGGCTGCCCACTGCATCAACCGGTCCAGGCAGGACGTGTACGACGAGGTGCGGCAGATCACCGCCCGGCGGGGCGTGGACGTGGCGTTCGAGCATGTGGGGCAGGCCACCTTTCCCACCAGCATCCGCTCCCTTCGCTGGGGTGGCACCCTGGTGACCTGTGGCGCCACCTCCGGCTTCGAGGCTGTGACCGACATCCGTTTCCTGTGGAACAAGCAGTTGAACTTTCTGGGATCGCACATGGGGAACAAGGCGGAGCTGCTCCAGGCCCTTCGCTTCGTTGAGAGCGGCCAGATCCGGCCCGTGGTCCACCAGGTGCTGCCCCTGAAGGACGTGCCCAGAGGCCAGGCGATGATGGAGCAGGACGAGGTGGTGGGCAAGCTGGTCTATGTCCCGGCTTCCAGCTAGAAAGCTAGAAAGGGGTGCCGCGTGGCAGACGACGCGGTTATCGTCAGTGCAGTTCGAACGCCTATCGGCGCCTTTGGCGGCGGGCTGTCGGAGGTCCCCCTCCACAAGCTGGGGGCCATCGCTGTGGGCGAGGCTCTCAAGCGGGCGAACCTGCGCATGCAGGAGGTGGACGAGGTTCTCATGGGCAACGTCCTCTCCGCCGGCGCTGGGATGAACCCCGCGCGCCAGGCTGCTCTTGCAGCAGGGCTGGGAGTGGAGGTCCCCGCGACCGCGGTCAACAAGGTCTGTGGCTCTGGCCTCAAGACCGTGGCCCTGGCGGCTCAGGCGGTTCGCCTGGGGGATGCCCAGGTCGTGGTGGCCGGAGGGATGGAGAGCATGAGCCGTGCCCCGTATCTCCTCCCCAAGGCACGCTGGGGCTATCGCCTGGGGCACGGCGAGTTGGAGGACACCCTGCTGCGCGACGGCCTCTGGTGTGCCCTGGCAGACTGCCACATGGGAGTAACCGCAGAGAACGTCGCTGCCAGGTATGAGATCACCCGGCAGCAGATGGACGAGTTCTCCGCGCGCAGCCAGGCGCGGGTGGCCCAGGCATGGCAGCAGGGACGCTTCGCCCAGGAGGTGGTTCCTGTCACGGTGCCCCAGCCCAGGGGAGAGGCCAAGGTGGTGGACCGTGATGAGCACCCCCGTCCTGACACCACGTCCGAACGCCTGGCACGGCTGCGCCCTGCCTTCAAGGATGATGGCAGCGTAACCGCAGGCAACGCCTCTGGTATCAACGACGGCGCTGCGGCGGTGGTGGTGATGTCCGCACGGCACGCCCAGGAGCTGAAGCTGAAGCCCCTGGGGGTGGTGCGCAGCTACGCCTCAGCCGGGGTTCCCCCCGAGGTCATGGGCATGGGTCCCGTCCCCGCCGTGCGGAAAGCCCTGGCAAAGGCTGGTCTGCGCCTCGAGGATATGGACCTCATCGAGCTGAACGAAGCCTTTGCTGCTCAGTCCCTTGCGGTGGGCAGGGAGCTGGGCCTGGACTGGGAAAGGGTCAACGTCAACGGTGGTGCCATTGCGCTGGGCCACCCCATCGGATGCAGCGGCACCCGCATTCTGGTGACCTTGCTCCATGAGATGGGGCGGCGCCATGCCCACTATGGCCTCGCCACCCTCTGCATCGGAGGGGGCCAGGGCATCGCCATGGTGATGGAGAACCTGGGGTAAACATAGGTGGCTAACCACAGGGCCCTCAGGGGACCTGAGCAAAATGCAGTACGAGGAGGGGCTAGTTTATGGCAACCCGGCAGCGCGCGCGCCAGACATCGGAGGGGGTGAAGGCCAAGGCTATTGACGCCGTCTGCAACCTCTCGACACCCGAGCTTCTGGCGAAGCGAAAGCATGAGTGGATTCTGCAGGAGCGGCTGCACCGGCCAGACAACGTGCGCAGGGGATTGACCCTTGAACAGTTGGTCGAGAAGATGGACCGTGCAGGCATTGACAAGGCGTTCCTCATCGCCACGAAGATGGGCTCCAAGTACGAGGGGTTCATGGACTCGACCCCGTACGAGGAGGTGTACGCGGCGGTGAAGAAGTACCCCAACCGCTTCTGTGGCCTGGCAGGAATTGACCCCTGGGAGGGAATGGAGGGGGTCAAAGAGCTGGAGTGGGGTGTGAAAGAACTGGGGTTTGTCGGTGCCCACCTGTATCCCCACTGGTTCCGGATGGAGCCTGACCATCGCAAGTACTACCCCTTCTACGCCAAGTGCGTGGAGCTGGACGTCCCCATCCAGATGCAGGTGGGCCACTGCCTCATCTACCTCAAGGATCGGCCCCCCTTCCGGAGCGTGGGGCGACCCATCCTGCTGGACACCATCGCCTGCGACCTGCCTGAGCTGAAGCTCGTCGGCATCCACACGGGCTGGCCCTGGGTGGAGGAGATGATCTCGGTGGCCTGGAAGCACCCCAACGTGTACATCGGCTCCGATGCCTACGCCCCCAAGTACTG
>JACQUN010000015.1 GCA_016210285.1 Chloroflexota bacterium | reverse complement strand
GCTGCAGCCGGTGTACAGAGGCGGGACCCTCTTCGGCGGCCTGGACGGCTTTGTGGCGAAGCTGGACCCCAGTGGCGCTGCGCTCGTCTACGCTACCTACCTGGGCGGCAGTGGAGATGAGGCCTGCTTTGGCATTGCGGTGAATGCGGCTGGCCAGGCCCATGTGTCGGGCCCTACCAGTTCGAGCGATTTTCCGACTGAGAGTGCCTATCAGGCAGACTTCGCTGGTGGCAAGAACTCCTTAGGTCTTCCCGCCGACGGCTTTGTGGCGAAGCTGGACCCCAATGGCGCTGCGCTCGTCTACGCCACCTACCTGGGCGGCAGTGGAGGGGAGTACCTGAATCCGGTCAGCGACTTTGCGCGCATCGCCGTGGACGCCTCTGACAATGCCTATGTCACGAGCAGTACTTCCTCGGCCGATTTTCCGACCACGGCGAATGCCTTCCAGCCGACCTACGGCGACAACTCGGACGCGTACGTGGCGAAGTTGAATCCCGCGGGCGGCCTGGTCTACGCCACCTACCTGGGTGGCAGCGGCGCGGAACGGGGCCTGGGCCTCGCGGTGGACGCCTCTGGCAGTGCCTATGTGGCGGGGTATACGGGTTCAGAGGACTTCCCGATAGTGGATGGACTACAGTCGAGGTTCGCCGGCGGTGGGGATGGCTTCATCGCACGGCTGGACCCTGGCGGTTCCGCCTTGCTCTTTTCGACCTATCTGGGCGGCAGCGACGACGACCGGTGCAAGGATATCGCTCTGGACAAAGAGGGCAATGTCTACGTAATAGGCGACACGCGTTCGAGCGATTTCCCGACTACGGAGAATGCCTTCCAGTCGAGTCCTGCGGAGGAAGGCAGGGAGAATGTCTTCGTGGTGAAGATGGGGGCGCCGAATACCGCGGTGACAGAGGAGTACACCGCGGTTTTCCCCCAGTCCTTCTCCCTGGAACAGAACTTCCCCACCCCTTCAATGCCGGCACGGTGATCCGCTTTAGCCTGCCAGCGAGCGAGGAAGTGGAACTGGTTCTCTACAACCTGATGGGTCAGGAGGTGGCGACCCTGGTAAAGGGCAGGCGCGGAGCCGGGGAACATGCGGTGCGCTGGGATGGCCGGGACGGCAGCGGGCATGAACTGACCAGCGGAACCTACCTGTATCGCCTGCGGGCAGGAGGGCAGGTGGAGACACGCAAGCTGGTGCTGGTGCGATGAGAAATAGCCTGTCCGGAGGCTGCCGTTGGCGCGGGTGGTGTTGGGCCTTCCTGTGCTGCAACTGGCTCCTGACTGGACCAGCCGTCGGTCAAACCTTCTTCACCGACGCGACCGAGGAGCTTGGGGTGCGACTGTTCTCCAGTCGGACCAACGCGTTTCAGGACTACGACAACGACGGCCGGCCGGACATGTTGTGGGGTGAGGGAGGGAATACCCGCGACCTGCGGCTCAGATGGCGCACCGCGCTGTTGCACAACGAAGGGGATGGCAGGTTCGCGGAGCAGACCTCTGTACTGCGAGCAGATCTGTCCAGGTACAACAAAGGAGGAGGAGCGGCCTTCGGGGACTACGACAATGACGGCGATCTGGACCTGTTTGTGCCGGTCATCAGAGAGGGATCGACCTTCGAGCTCACCTCCGGTGTCCTGCTGCGCAACGACCGGGGGGTTTTTGGGGAGGTGAGTGCTGCGGCCGGCCTGACTGCCCAGGAGAGCTCGGATCACTCTGTCTGGCTGGACTACGACCGGGATGGATACCTGGATCTCTACGTGGAAAACACGGGGGAACGGAACAACACCCTCTACCGCAACAGGGGCGATGGCACTTTCGCAGACGTGACTGAGGAGGCCGGGCTGGGTGCAGCGTTCAGGGGGACCCTCGGTGGGCTGGCTGTTGGCGATTTCGACGGCGATGGCTGGCCGGATCTCTACCTGAGCGCCACAAGTGCTCCTAAGCGCCTGTGGTTGAACGACCAGCAGGGCCATTTCCGGGATGCTTCTACCCGCGCTCTCGCCACTTCTGGCGAGAATCTCGGGGTGGCCGCAGGGGATATCGACAACGATGGCGACCTGGACATCTTTCAGGCAGCCGGTACTTTTGAAGCCGAGCGATCTGTAATGCTCTTGAATTTGGGAGGGGGGAAATTCCTGGACTACACGGAAGCCGTGGGGTTGGCTGCGTTGACCGCTACTGCGTTGACGGCTGTTGGCCTGGCGGACATCGACAACGACGGCGACCTGGACTTGCTCACGTTGCCTTCTCCCTTCCTTTACCTGAACAACGGCGATGGCACCTTTGTGGATGAGACCACCCGGTCTGGCATCACGGGTGGAGGGATATCCATGTCTTTTGGGGACTATGACCAGGACGGCTTCCTGGACGTGTGGTCCTCTGAAGGGAGACTGTACCGCAACAACGGCAACAACAATCACTGGCTGAGGGTGGAGCTGGCAGGCACCCAGAGCAATCGCGGCGGCATCGGCGCGCGGCTGGTGGTCGAGGCCGGAGATCTGCGACAGATGCGGGAGATGTTGGGGGGTAGAGGACTCGCACAGGACGAACAGGCAATCCATTTCGGGCTGGGACCGCGCATCCAGGTGGAGCGGCTGGAGATCCGCTGGCCTTCGGGACAGATGGATGTCCTGAAGGACATACCAGCGGACCGGCAGATCCGCGTCTTCGAGGGCCGGGAGGACTACCACCTTGTCCAGCCCACGGCCTGGGAAGAGGCTCCTCCTGATACCTTAGTGGCCGGCTCTGTAGTCGAGTTGAACATCGCGGTTCGACCGGCCCTATTCGAACCTGGAGCCGAGATTGCCCAGGTCACGGCAGACCTGAGTTCCTTCGTGGGGGCCGAGGCCGTGCCCCTGGAGCCAGCAGGCAATGGCACCTGGAAGGTGGAGGGAGTGCCGATCTCGGTGACAGGCCCCAACGGCTTACACCCCCTCCACGTGATGATCGACCAGCAGACCTCGCTGGGGCCGTACTGGACGCAGTTGTCCAGGAACGTGGCGGTGCTGCCGGGCGAGGACCTGGTGGTGTTTGGCGATGTCTTGCATGAACAATGGACCCTGACCGGCGACACAGAGGTGAATCTCGATCCCCAGGAAAGTACGGTGGTCTTCAGCGGGAGTTCCTCCCTGGCCCTGAAGACCCCTTCCTTCTGGAAGGTGGTTTACCTACCTGCTGAGCCTGTGGAGCGCCTGGGTTATCAGGTGCTGCGCTTCGCCTTTCACCCGGGGGACGTGACTGTGCCACGGGATCGAAGCTTCAGGGTATTTGTAAACAGCGAGCCGATCATCCTGCTGGGCCAGGGCCAGACCCTAGTAGATATGGAGGTAAAGGGCTGGCAGATCGTGGAGGTTCCGCTGGATTCGCTCAAGACGCGCGATCCAATCACCGCGCTGAGCTTCCAGGGAAATCTGGAAGGTACCTTCTACCTGGACAATATCCGGCTGGTGGCTGCCCCTCCTCCCCCGATCACGGTGGTGGAGGAGGAGCGCACTGCTGTCCTGCCGCAGACCTTCTCCCTGGCCCAGAACTACCCCAATCCCTTCAACAGTGAGACGGTGATCCACTTTGCCTTGCCGGAGAGCGGGGAGGTGGAGCTTTCGGTCTACAACATCGCCGGGCAGGAGGTGGCCGTGCTGGTGCAGGGCAGGAGGGAGGCAGGGATATATGTGGTGCGCTGGGACGGGCGGGACGATATGGGCCGCGAATTGGCCAGCGGGGTGTATCTGTATCGGCTGCGGGCAGGAGAGCGAATGGAGACGCGCAAGATGGTGCTGGTGCGGTGATGGATCTGACAAGGGCCGAGACGAGGAGTTCTTCTACCACTATC
>JACQUN010000075.1 GCA_016210285.1 Chloroflexota bacterium | reverse complement strand
GGGCGGCTGGGAATATATATGTTTCTTCTGACTCAGGACTCTAGCCCGCAAGCGGCAGACCCGCTCGTCAGGCAAGAGGGAGATGCACGCACCATGCAACGCCGACTGGAAGGGCTCAGGCCCAGACCCCCCTTCAGCCTCGATCTGACGGCGGGCTACCAGACCTACTTCACTGGCGAGACTGGGGCCGACCATTTCCACAACGGGGTGTTCCAGCGCCTGCTAGAGCGAGATGGGCGCTTGCTCCTGGCCTCGGCCCGCAGCGCCAGGCAGCCCGAAGAGGTGGACACGCCAGGGCTGGAAGTGGAGGTGCTCGGCGAGGAGGTCAGGGCCGAGGATGCCGCATGGGCGCTGGACCGAGTCGCCTGGATCCTTGGGGCCCAGGCGGACCTGCGCCCCTTCTACGCCTGGGCTGAAGGTGACCCCGTGCTCCGGGGGATCACCAGGAGGCTCTACGGCCTCCATCCGCCACGGATGCCCACTCTCTTCGAGGGCCTGGTCTTCGCCATTGCTGGCCAGCAGGTCGCCAGCACCATCGCACGCATGGTCAGGACACTGCTCACCCAGACCTACGGCCCCCGGCTCAGCCTGGATGGCCACACCTACCACGCCTTCCCGTCTCCCCATGCCCTTCTGGAGGCTGGGCTGGAAGGGCTGCGGCGCTGCAAGCTGAGCACCCGAAAGGCGGAGTATATCCTGGACCTTGCGACCCGCATTCGGGCTTGCGAGCTGGACCCTGAGGCCGTGGCAGGCCTCCCCAGCGAGGAGCTGATCGCTCGGCTCTGCCAGTGGCGGGGCATTGGCCGATGGACTGCCGAGTGGGTCCTGCTGAGGGCCATGGGCAGGCCCGACGTGTTTCCCGCCGGGGACCTGGCCCTGCGCCGGACCGTGGCTGCCTACTACACAGGCGGTGCGCCGATGACCGAAGCAGAAGCCCGTTCCCTGGCGGAACGCTTTGTCCCCTTTCAGCAACTGGTCACGGTCTACCTCTTCACAGCCCGCCACCTGGGGCTGGGGCCGGAGAGCACTCCTGGCGGAGGGCAAGCGCCCTAACAGGCTGCTGAAAAAGGGGTGACCAGAGGGGCGAAGCCCCTTTGACGAGGGTCTGGGGGTGTCCCCCAGATACAATTTACCCCTCTTCCTATAAAATACAAGGGGGATGGTCGAAAAGGGTTTTTCATCACCCTGCTAAGGCACAACCACACAAAGTCCCCCAAAAAAGCACCCCCCGATACTTTACATCACCCAAGGAGGGTGCTAGAATTCGTGCGAAGTTTCGGCTATCCTGGGTGTGTGCCCGGGTTAGCCGCGGGTTAGTCCCGGCGGCCACGCCGAGGAGCTCGATGAGATGGCGCTTCGTGTTGCAGGGGGGCAGGTCAAGGGACACCCCCTCAGGACTGCCAAGGGTGTAGCCCTCCGTCCCACCTCTGAGCGGGTGCGCGAGGCTATCTTCTCCTCCCTTGGCGAGAGGGTCCAGGGAGCCAGGGTTCTCGACCTGTTTGCGGGCTCCGGCGCCCTGGGGATTGAGGCGCTCAGCCGCGGCGCTTCGTGGGCCGACTTTGTGGAGGCTGACCCTCGGTTGGCTACGGCCCTCAGAGCCAACCTTGCAGAGCTCGGCTTCAGCGACCGCTCTCACGTCTACTGCGCCCGAGTGAGCACCATGCTCGCTTCCCTCCCGGGGCCGTACAGCATCGTGCTGCTGGACCCTCCCTACTCCCTGCCATCTCTGGACACCCTTTTGGGAGACATGGGCAGCGCACCCATGCTCTCCCCGGGTGGGGTACTTGTCCTGGAACACTCCCGTCACCGGATTGTCCAGGAGACCTACGGCGCCCTCCGGTTGGGGCGAAGCCGCCGCTATGGCGATAGCTGCATTTCGCTATACCAAGGGGAAGGAGAGCTGTGCTTACTGCGCTCTACCCTGGCAGCTTTGACCCCGTGACCAACGGCCACGTAGACCTGGTGCGCAGGGCAAGTCGCGTCTTTGACCGGGTCCTGGTGACAGTCTACGATGCCCCGCCAAAGGCCCTCCTCTTTAACACCGGCGAACGTGTTGCCCTCTTTCGAGAGGCAATACCTGACCTTCCCAATGTAGAGGTCATGCCCTTTACCGGCCTCACGGTGGAGGTGGCCAGGAGAATGGGTGCCCAGGTGATTATCCGGGGGCTGCGAGCCGGCAGTGACTTCGAGTATGAGTTTGAGATGGCCCTGATGAATAAGAAGCTGGCCCCGGACGTCGAGGCCCTCTACATGATGAGCAGCCTGGAGTGGCAGTTCCTGAGTTCCAGCAGGGTGAAAGAGGTGGCACAACTCGGCGGCGACATCACCAGCCTCGTCCCGCCCCATGTGAGCAGTGCACTCCGAGCGCGGCTTCAGGTGTCCACAGGCTAGCGCCTGGAGGGAGACACAACTCAGGGATGACCAGCCCGCCCCGCCGTGGGCGACACGGCCAGCGCGGGCTGCAAAGACGGCCCAGAACGGGCCGATAGATAAAAGGAGGTTGTCGCATGGAGATCCTGAGCCTCATTGACAAGCTGGAGGGCCTGGTCACCTCCTCGGCGCGGGTTCCCGCCACGCGCAAGGTCCTGATCGATGCAGATCGGGTCCTGGACATGGTGGACCAGCTACGCCTGGCGGTCCCCAAGGACGTCCAGGAAGCCCAGGAGGTGCTGGCAAAGCGCGAGGGTGTTATCAACCAGGCCCTCCTCGAAGCCCGCCGCATCAAGAACTCGGCAGACGAGGAGTCCCGGTCCAGGGTGGACCAGAGCGAGATCATGCGGGGGGCCAACAGCAAGGCCGACGAGGTCCTCAGCGAGACCAAGAAGCGGGCCGACGCTATGATCCAGGACGCCCAGCGCAAGGCCCACAACATCATGCAGGAGGCCCAAGGCTTCTCCGACACCCGGTACAACGAGGCCAACCACTACGCCCAGGAGACGCTCTACAAGCTGGAGCAGGAGCTCTCTAACCTGCTGAACGGCGTCAGGAGGGGCCTCGACCTGCTGGGAGCAGAGCAGCCGGCAGCAAAGGCAGGCTAGCGGCAAACCTGAGTGCCCCTGGTGGCAGCCAGGGGGTTGCAGATGCCTATCAGGCTGTTGAAGAAGGGGTGATCAGAGGGGCGAAGCCCCTTTGACGGGGTTCTGGGGGTGTCCCCCAGATACAATGTACCTCCCTTCCTGGCCAGGAAGGGGGCAGGGGGATGGTCGAAAAGGGTTTTTCATCACCCTGCTATGGGCTGGTCGGGAGGGATGCTCCTGGCCTCAGCAGGGCAGCTTCTTTGCCCTGACCTTGAGGCTGTACACCTGGGGGTTCGCCTTGTCTCCGGAAACCGAGGGGGCGTCCGGCGTCGTGACCAGCTCTGTGAACCCTGCTGCCTGGATATAGCCCAGGTAGCGCTGCCGCGGCTCGGCCCCGGCGATGCAGGAGGCCCACGCCTGGGGGTCCTGCCGCACCGGTGCGGGAAGCTCCCCCGTGGAGACCATGTCCGAGACATAGAGGCGGCCGCCGGGCCGAAGGATGCGGTACGCCTCCCGAAAGACCTTCTCCTTGTCTGGGACCAGGCAGATCACGCAGTTGGAGATGATGACGTCCACCGAGGCATCTCCGAGCGGCAGGTGCTCCAGGTCACCCTGCATGAACTCCACGTTGCGCGCTTCCAGCTTGGCTGCGTTGCTCCGGGCCAGGGAGAGCATCTCTGGGGTCATGTCCACTCCCACAACGCGCCCCTGAGGCCCCACCTGCCGGGCCGCCAAGAAGCAGTCAATGCCCCCGCCGCTGCCCAGGTCCAGGACGACCTCGCCCTGGCGGATTTCCCCCAGGGCAGTAGGGTTGCCGCAGCCCGCCGCCGCAGCGATGGCCTCCACCGGAAGGGCCGACAGTTGCACCTGGGAGTACAGCTTCTCTATTTTGGTCAGCTTGTCGGTGGCGTCGCAGCAGCCCGCCGCACCCTTGGCCCTCTCCGCATAGCGCTCCTTCACGAAAACCCGTATCGTCCTGTCCTTGTCCACCATGTCTCCCTCCTGCGGCACTACCAACGCTGACTGCGGCCCCATCACGCCTGACGCCTCCATTATGCCCCTGTCAAGGAAGACCTTCAAGATGGAGACCGCTCGCATCGCTCAGGGCGCCAGAGGCTTTGCTCAGCGACTCGTTCCGCAAGGCCAGGCGGCCCTTTGCTTGCCCTGCGTGGTAGCGGCTATAATGCCTCTGAAAGCACAACGAGGTGTGCGGTGGCCAAGGCCGGGGAGATTCAGGGACCCCAGCGCAGGGAGAAGCCCCTTCTGCTGCTGATGGACGGCCATGCCCTGGTCTATCGAGCATGGCACGCCCTTCAGCAGCCCATGACCCTGCGCAAGACAGGGGAGGAGGTGCGGGCCGTCTATGGTTTTACCAGCACCTTCCTGAAAGCTCTTCAGGACTGGTCACCCACCCACGTCGCCATCGCCTTCGACCGGCCTACCCCGACCTTCCGCCACGTCCAGTACGAGGCGTACAAAGCCCAGCGGCCCGAGGCCCCCCCAGAGCTGCGCCAGCAGTTCGTCCGGGTCCGCCAGCTCCTGGAAGCCTTCCACATCCCCATCTACGAGCGGGACGGCTACGAGGCTGACGATGTTCTGGGTGCCCTCTGCCGCCAGGCGTCAGAGCAAGGGATGGAGACCTTGATCCTCACGGGAGATACCGATACCCTTCAGCTTGTCTCACCCCTGGTCAAGGTTCTCCTCTACCACCGCATCCAGGAGCGCATGGTCTTTGACGAGGCCCAGATTGCCGCACGGTACGGCGGCCTCACCCCCCATCAGCATCCGCACCTGAAGGCCCTTCAAGGGGATGCCTCCGACAACATCCCTGGCGTCCCCGGCGTGGGGGAGAAGACCGCCGTGAAGCTCCTGCAGGAGTTCGGCTCCCTCCAGGGCATCTATGAGAATCTGGACAGGGTCCCACAAAGGCTGCGGGAGACGCTGGCCAGCCACCGGGAACAGGTCGCCCTCGGCCTGGAGCTGGTGACCATCGTGCGGGACGTGCCTGGGATAGCCCTGGACCCTGATAAGACCTGTTTCTGGCGCTACGACCGCCGAGAGGTCGTCGAGCTTCTCCGGGAGCTGGAGTTCGTGAGCCTGGTGGGCCGCATCCCGGAAGGCCAGGCCGCCACGGGAACAGGAAGCACCCCAACTGCCCCTTCTGATCCCTCGGCCCCAAGGGAGCTTCAGTACCACACGGTGGCAAGGCCCGAAGATCTCGAAAGCCTGCTTTCGGAGCTGGCCAACTCGCCGGCCTTCGCCTTCGATCTGGAGACGACGGGCAAGGACCCCCTGCGCGGCGAGCTGGTAGGCCTCGCCTTTGCCACCAGGCCTGGCCGCGCCTTCTACGTCCCCGTGGGGCATCTGTCGGGCGCTCAGCTTGACCGGGGCGAGGTGCTTCACCGGCTTCAGCCCCTGCTGGAAGACCCCGGGCTGCCCAAGACAGCCCACAACGCCAACTTCGACATGACCGTCCTGGGCAACCTGGGCATCCAGGTGCGCGGCCTCGCCTGTGACACCATGCTCGCCGCCGCCCTCCTGGGCTACAAGAACCCCGGGCTCAAGGCGATGGCCCTGGAGCGCCTCGGTCAGGAGATGACCCCCATCAGCAAGCTCATCGGGGAGGGTCGCAAGCAGGGTACGATGGACCGGGTCGCCGTGGCCGACGCCTCCGCCTACGCCTGCGGCGACGCCGACATGACCCTTCGCCTCCGCGCCGTGCTGGAGCCCGACCTGGCGCGGGAGGGCATGGGCAACCTCTTCACCCAGGTGGAGGTGCCTCTGGTGCCCGTGCTGGTGCAGATGCAGACCAACGGCATTGCCCTGGATGTACCCACACTCCGCAAGATGTCCCGCTCCCTGGGGGAGCAGTTGCAGCGGTCGGAGATCCAGGCCTATGAGGCGGTCGGGCACCTGTTCAACCTGAACTCACCCAAGCAGCTCAGCGAACTCCTCTTCGGGGAGCTGAGGCTAGAGAAGACCAAGCGGATGAAGACGGGGAGCTACTCCACCGACGCTGCCTCGCTGGAGGCCCTGCGGGGAGGGCATGACGTTGTTCCCATCATCCTGGAGTACCGGCAGCTTAGCAAGCTCAAGTCCACCTACGTGGACGCCCTGCCAGAGCTGGTCAACCCCAGGACAGGGCGGCTGCACACCAGCTACAACCAGGCCGGGGCGGTCACAGGGCGCATCTCGAGCAGCGAGCCCAACCTCCAGAGCATCCCCATCCGCACCGAGCTGGGC
>JACQUN010000066.1 GCA_016210285.1 Chloroflexota bacterium | reverse complement strand
GCCTGTGCACCCTGCGGGGCCGGGAGACGCTGTTCCACCAGCAGGTGGAGGTGATGTGCCGGACCCACGCCATCACGGGCCAGTGTTTCGTGGTCGTGGCGATGAACCCCATCACCCAGGACGTCTTTGAGGTGATGGAGCCGTACATCGGGAAGACGGAGCTGATGCGGCCTGGCCCTGCCTGGAGCGCCATCATCCACCCGAACACCTCACTCCTGGCGACGGAGACGGGGGACAAGGACACGGTGCTGATGGGCCAGGTCAACCTGCGGGACATTATCGGGATGAAGTACATCGTGGACAGTGTTGGCCACTACAGCCGCCCGGAGGTCCTGTCCCTGGTGGTAGACCAAACGGACCACCGCCCGGCGCGGTTCACGCGGAAGGAAACCGTGGGGGAGGCCATCTCCCCTGGAGAGGGGACACCCGCTAATAATCTTGGGCCTCTCGCTGCCGAAACCTCTACCGGCACTTCCGGTAGCAGGAGCACTTCAAAGGCTGCCGAGGGGCCTTAGCCTGGGTCTGCCCCTGCGTTGCGTGGTCTTTGGGAAGGGTCTGGGGGACCCTTTCTACTACCTGGTTGCGTAAATCAGCGTTAGGTTGTTCCGTATCTGCCCAGGCGTGACCTACATTGAGTCAAGGTTACGCGGTTTTAGCCATTCGGTACTAGTGCAGTGTCCAGCGCCGCCTTTACCTTGCGGCCCTTCAAATAGCCCGTCTCCCTGGCATATCGCAGGCTGCGCTGAAAGACCGCCCGCACTTTGTCGTGGATGATGAGTTGGGCCCGGAAGAGTTGCAAGGTGCTCTTAGCAAAGGGCCTGTCCTCTACTGCGATGCCCAGGGCCACCTTCCAACGGACGTCAAAGTCGGCCCTCAGCTTGGCCTCTTCGTCAGTGACCTTGTCGTGAGCTTGTAGCAAAAGCGCTGTGGCCAAGAGGCTGGGTGGCACGCTATTCCTTCCGTTGTTGGAGCAGTAGAGCCTGGCAAACCCCTCGTCTCGGAAAAGCTGACCTCGAAGAGAAGCCAGGAAGCCGTACAAGGAGTTGCGACCCACATGGTCCAGGTAGAGGTGGTCTGCTTCCATAAGGCCTCGCTGGTCAGAGCGCACTCCCAGCATGTTTCGCCACCTCGCTTCATTTGCTCCAAGCATAGGGCGCACCTCCTCTACATAGCCACTTTTCGGCCAGGTTTCTAGGCCGGGATAAGTCGAAATGGGAAATCTCGGTTGACAGGCCGAGGCAAGGGTTGTATCGTTTGCCTGAACGGCGGTGGAGACCAAGCATGCCTGCGTCGTGTGTTGAAATGGGAAATCCGGGCTCATTTCGTTCTTCAAGGAGGCGCTGTGCGTGTCCCGGTCAGGTTGAGGGTGAACGGCGAACCAAGGGAGCTGCTGGTGGATACCCGGCAGACGCTGCTCAGTGCGGTGCGCGACGGGCTGGGGCTCACTGGCACTAAGGAGGGGTGCAGCAACGGTAACTGCGGGGCGTGCACGCTCCTCTACGATGGAAAGCCGGTGTGCTCCTGCCTTGTCCTGGCCGTGGAGGCTCAGGGGCACGACGTGACCACTATTGAAGGGCTTGCGTCCAACGGCCAGCTTCTCCCGATTCAGCAGGCTTTTGTCCAGCATGGGGGCCTTGAGTGTGGCTTCTGCACCCCTGGCATGGTCCTGGCGGCCAAAGGGCTGCTGGACCGCATGCCGAAGCCCACCGAGGCCCAGGTCCGCCTTGCTATCTCCGGCAACCTGTGCCGGTGCACCGGCTACGACAAGATTGTCCGCGCCATCCTGGCAGTCGCCCAGCAGCAGGCAGGAGGGTAGGATGACAACCCGCCAGTACCGTGTCATCGGAAAGCCACTTCCCAAGGCCAACGCTACCGACTTCGTGACCGGCCGGGCCGTCTATAGCGCCGATGTTTCCTTACCAGGGATGCTCTACGCAAAGGTGCTGCGGAGTCCGTACGCCCACGCGCGTATCAAACGGATCGATGCCAGCAAGGCGCTCGCCCTGGAGGGGGTGAAGGCGGTTATCACCGGCAAGGACTTTCCGACGGTCAAGCCTGGGGCGACGTTCCCCCTCGGGGAGGTGCCCCTCAGCCTGGAAGGTATGGCTACCCTGGCTATGGCCGGGGATAAGGCACTCTTCCACGGCCATGCGGTGGCTGCGGTGGCCGCGACCGACCCCTTCGTCGCTGAGGAGGCCCTGGACCTCATCGAGGTGGAGTACGAGGAGCTTCCTCCTGTGCTGACCATTGATGAGGCTGTACGAGATAACGCCCCCCTCGTGAACGGGCAGCTTCTTACCAAAGACTCGCTGGGTGCGGTCATCGCCAGGCAGCCCAGCAACATCTCTCTGCAGGCCGAGATGCTCCGTGGTGATGTGGCGAAAGGGATGGCCGATGCTGAGGTCATGGTGGACGAAACGTACGAGATTGGCAATGCCCACCAGGGCTATCTTGAACCCCAGGCGTGCGTCGCCAAGACCGACCCCGATGGCAAGGTCACGGTGTGGACTGCGACCCAGGGGAGCTTTATCGTCAAGATGCAGCTCACCAGCCTCTTCGGCCTGCCGCAGAGCCAGGTCCGGGTTATCCCTACCGAGGTGGGTGGCGCTTTTGGCGGCAAGGTCTACTGCATCGTTGAGCCCTTGGCTGTGCTTCTGGCACAGAAGACGGGGAGGCCGGTCAAGCTGGTGCTCAGCAGGCAGGAGGTCTTCCTCTCAACGGGACCAGGGGCTGCAGGGCGCATCCGTGTCCGCGCCGGAGCCAAGCGGGACGGCACCATGACTGCCCTCCAGGTTGAGGTATGGCTGGAGGCAGGGTGTGTAGCGGGTGCACCCGTTGTTCCCGCCCTTATCCTGGCAGGCGCTCCCTATGGCAAGGTGCCCAACATGCAGTTAGTCGGCTATGATGTCCTGACGAACAAGCCTCGGGTCCACGCCTACCGTGCCCCCGGCGCACCGCAAGCATACTTCGCTCTGGAACAGACGATAGATGCCCTGGCGAGGGCCATCGGAATGGACCTTATAGACTTCCGCCTGAAGAACGCCTCGGAGGAGGGTGCCCCCCAGGCATCAGGGGTGCCGTTCGTCCGTATCGGCATGAAAGAAGTGCTGAAGAAGGTGAAGGAGAGTGAGCACTGGAACAGCCCGCTGCATGGACCGAATCGTGGGCGCGGCGTGGCCGCGGGTTACTGGTTTGGATCTCAGTTCATCTCCAGCGGCACTGTCACCCTCAGCCCCGATGGGAGCGCCCATGTGCTGGTCGGTTCAGTGGACATCACGGGTTCCCGGACCGCCTTCCAGCAGATCGTAGCAGAGGAGTTGGGCTTGAGCCCGGAGCAGGTGACGGTTACCCAGGGCGACACTGACACGTCACCCTACACGGATGTATCCGGTGGGAGCCGCATTACCTACACCATGAGTGCCGCGCTCTACACCGCTTGCCAGGATATCATCACCCAACTGAAGGCCCGCTCCGCGCGGAAGTTTGGCGTCCAGCCAGACGCTATCGCCTACGCCGACGGGAAGTGCTGGGTCCAGGACAACCCTCAGCAGACAGCCAGTCTCAAAGACCTGGCCCTCGGGCCAGAAGGGGCACTGATTGAGCGTGGGAGTGTGTCCAAGATGAAGCCATGCCCGGTCTTCTCGGCTGGGGTGGCCGATGTTGAAGTGGACCCGGAAACGGGGAAGGTCAAGCTACTTCGCTTTACCGCCTACCAGGACGTGGGCAAGGCTATTAACCCGCAGCGAGTAGAGGCGCAGATGCAGAGCGGCGCTGCGCAGGGCATTGGCTGGGCGATGCATGAGGAGTATAGCTTCAACGATAAAGGTGTTCTCCTGAACCCTACGTTCCTGGACTACCGCATGCCCGTTGCCCTGGACCTGCCGCCTATTGGCACCGAGATGGTGGAGGTGCCGGCGCCTGATGGCCCCTATGGTGCGCGCGGCGTGGGTGAAGCCCCTATTGCCCATCCTATGGCGGCCATCGCCAACGCCCTCTATAGCGCCACGGGCATCCGCTTCAGCCGCGCCCCCATGACCCCTGAGCGAGTGTTGGAGCAGCTCAAGCGAAGCCGCCAGCGGGCCAGAGCGGGAGCTGGCCGCTGAACACCAGAGAACCAGGGGGCCCTTTGTGAAGAAAAGGGTCCCCCTGGGAGTCTGTTGCAGAACCTGTTCGGGCAACGCATGGCTGGCGGGAGGCAAGAATCCATAGTCGGATCAGGCTGCCAAAGCCACCGGAACTCGAGAAGCGGATGGGCAAGCATCGTACTAACCCTGCCTCGGGGTAGCTGCTCGACCGCTACGGAAGAGCTTGAGGGGGTTGTGCGTGGTGCACATGAGCCGCCACTCGCTGCGCACTGCTCGCAGCCCTCGGCGGAGGAAACGTTCCATCCCTCGCAGCTCCTTGATCTGCCCAAAGACCGGCTCCACCGTCTGGCCCTCAGCTTGTAGAGCCCACGCCCTCGCTTCGTCAGCAGCTTCCGCTCCATGCGCTCCCGCAGCCCGAGGTGCTTGGGGATGCGGCCCCGCGGGCAGCCTTGCTCCCGCAGCAGCTTCCGTTGCTTCCAGTCCCTCGTTGTCGCCACCAAGAGCTCTGGCCCATCCTCAGAGGCCCGCCTCGCGTTCTCCTCGCTCCAATAGCCCGCATCGAACAGCGTCCTGTCGGGTTGCCCCCCCACTTTGGCAGAGTCTTTTAGTTATTGACCGGAGCCGTGTGAGTTGTTCAGAATGGAAGCGGAGTTCTTGGTGCCCCAGGGCCGATGTGAATCCTTGCATACAATGTCTCGAGACCTTGTGGTGGTGGCGTGACCAAGCGGGGCCAGGAAGCGAGAACTAGGGATAGCGATCACGGAGAGACGGGTGCTGGTAAATCCACACCGGCCTTCGCCACGGCCTGCCGGAAGGCCCGACGAACCACAGGCGGAATGACCTTCTTGCGGTATTCGGCGGAGCAATGCAGGTCTGAGATGAGTTCGCGCTCCTCGGCGGCCACGTGAGCAGCCTCGCTGATTGCCTGGTGGCTCAGGCGCTGCCCTTCCAGCAGACCCTCTGCCCTGTATGCCCTGAAAGGGACGTTAGTAACCCCGCCCAGGGTAATACGCACGTGGCGGCAGGTATTCTTCTGGTCCAGGCTCAGGGTGACCGCGACTCCGACCAGAGACATATCAATGAGGCGGTAGTTGAATTTGATGTAGGCCCCCACGGTGTTGGGTGGTGGAGGCGGCACGGCAATGCCCACCAGTAGCTCCTGTGGTGTAAGCGCCGTCTCAAAGTAGCCCATGAAAAAGTCGGTCAATGGGATGGTCCGCTCTCCCTTCGGGCCGCGCACTTTTGCCTGGGCGTCCAGGGCCAGCAGGACCGGAGGCACATCGGCGCCTGGCGCGTTGTGGCAGATGCTGCCGCCCACTGTTCCCGCGTTCTGGACTGGAATTGGCCCGACAAGCTTGCATGCCTCCACTAGGGCACCGTACCGCTCATAGATGACGGGTGACGATGCTACCTCCCGGTAGGTGGCCATAGCCCCAAGAGAGATGCCGTCGGGTGCCGTCGTAATGGTGTTCAACCCAGCGGTACGATGCAAGCTCACAAGGCAGGAAGGGGAGACCAAGCGCTGCCGGATGAGGACCATGAGCGACTGCCCGCCTGCCAGGACCTTGGCGTCCTCTCCATACCGGCTGACGAGGCCCAGGGCTTCATCTACCGACTCAGGCTCATAGCAGTCAAAGGTAGGCATTTCAGCTTCACCCTCGTACAAGCGCTCGAACACGCCGGACAGGCCACAGGAGCAGGGACTTCAAGACAAGGAGTGCCACGCGTAGCTGCAGGGACGTAGAGAAGGGCCGACTGGCGCCTGCAGTTGGTGGTCCAGAGGGCGGCTGGGCCAGGCTCCCGGCGGATGGTTCTGTAGCAGGCTGCTCTTGGATGGAAGGACGGTCCGGGACAGCGGGCGGCTGCTGGGTCAGGTCGTGATTGACACACTTGACGAACTCGTCCAGCATGACGGTGGTCGTCTCCCGCACGATGCCCTGGCCCATCTGCCCCAGGGGCCCGCTCAGCAACACGTCTGCATTGTAGGCGAGAGACGACGCATCGGGGCCGTGAGGCTGCAAGCGCACGCCGACGGTCACGCGGACCAGACTGGCCGTCTTCATGTCCTTCCCCTCAAAATGGAACACGATGCGTTCTGGTGGCTGTTTTTCCTGGAGACGCAGGCGGCCCCGGAAGGCCACGCTGATGGGGCCCACCTTAGAGCGGGCGGTGGCGTCCCACTCGTCAGCGCCGACAGGGGTGACGCTTTCACCTCCGGGAAGGCAGCGGGTCACTCTCGGCACGTCCTGCAGCAGGTCCCAGACCGTCTGGGGAGACGCCAGAATGGTGATCTGCCCTTCAATAATCATACTTTCTTTTCCAAAGCCTTCAGGACCTTCTCTGGCGTCATAGGTAGGTCCCGGACTTGGGCGCCCACCGCGTCGGCGATGGCATTGCCGACTGCTGAACCAACGGCGACGACAGGTAGCTCACCAAACCCTTTCGCCCCGAAGGGGCCATGGCCAGTAGCAGGCTCCAGGAAGATGGGTATCATCTTGCGCGGCGCCTCCAGGGCTGTGGGCATAATGTATTCCATAAAGGTCGGGTTCACCATCCTGGCGCCGTCATACATCATGTGCTCGTACATGGTCGCCCCAATGGCCATGACCGCGCTGCCGTGGGCCTGGCTCTCCACGTTGAGACGGTTGATAATCCGCCCGATGTCGTGGACCATCACCACGCGTTCCACTTGGGCCTTCCCGGTTTCGGGGTCCACCTCCACCTCAGCGGCAGCAGCCCCGAACTTCCAGTCCGCAAATCGCCAGCCCGTTTTGACGCCCTCCGCCAGCTTGGTGTGGACCTGCCCCCGGAACTCCCCTTTGCCCACCAGCGTCCCTCTGCCGGCCAAGAGCTTGCTGATCGGGATGTTGCGGTCCGGCTTACCCTTCTGCTGTACCCGCTGGTCTACCATCTCCAACTCCTCGACCGGAATCTCCAGCTCCCGGGAGGCGAGGTGGAGATTCTGGTCGCGCACGTCCAGGGCGGCCCGCAGGACGGCGCTGCCAGAGTAGGAGGCAGACCTGCTGGCCGAGGCGCCGTAGTCTAGGAGCCCCGAGGCGGTATCGGCCATGTAGACCCGGATGCGGTTGACCGGGAGCCCCAGGACCTCGCCGGCGATCTGGGCCATGACCACCTCCGAGCCGGTGCCGATGTCCGGGGTGCCGCTGATGACCTCGGCTGAGCCATCCTCCAGGACCTTGACCAGGGCCTGGGAGACGAAGCCCGGCACCGTCCATTTCCACAGGGAGGCGATGCCCTTGCCGCTGTTGGCCTTTTCCTTGGCCTTCCCCCAGCCGATGGCCTCGGCTGCAGCCTGGAGGCACTCCTTGATGCAGACGTCGGTGGGGACCTCGCCCCAAGGCGTGGGGTCTCCAGGCTCCAGGCAGTTCTTGAGGCGGAACTCCAGGGGGTCAACGCCCAGTTGGCGGGCTATTTCGTCTATATGGCGCTCTGCCGCCCAGTTCCCCTGCGTTGCGGCGAGCCCGCGCCAGGGGCGTGCACCCGGTCGGTTGGTGTAGACCAGCTTGGAGTCTAGGGAGACGTGGGGGGTCTTGTATGGGCCCAGGGAGACCAGGGATGCCAGGGCTGAGGCCACCGGGCTGGTATAGGAGTGGGCGCCGCCGTTCCAGAGGATCTCCACCTGGCGGGCCAGCAGACGGCCGTCTTTGGTGACCCCGGTCTTGAACTTGAAGACGCCAGGAAGCCATCCGCCGATCATGTGGAAGGTCTCGTCGCGGGTCATGACGATGCGCACCGGTCGCCCAGCCTTCTTGCTGAGGGCGATGCAGTAGGGCTCCAGGGTCATGCCGATCTTACCCCCGAAACCGCCCCCTGGCTTCATGCCGATGACCCGCACCATGTTGTCGGAAAGGCCAAAGAGCTCTGCTATCCAGTGCTGCATCCGGGAGACGCCCTGGGTGCAGGTCCAGACGGTGATATACCCGTTGGGCGCCACCTCCGCAATGCACGCGTGGGGCTCCATAGCCGCATGGCTGACCATGGGCACCCGATAGGTCTCCTCAAAGATCCTGTCGGACTCACGGAACCCTTTCTGTACATCGCCGCTACGGAGCTGGAGTTGGTAGAAGATGTTGGTCCCGGGCATCACGTTGCCCAGGGGGAGAGGGCTGTCCGCCGTAATGGGGCGGGTCTCATACTTTGCCAGGTCTTCGTGGATGAGGGGAGCGCCAGGCTGAATCGCTTCCTCTGCCTCGCCAACTACAGGTAGCTCCTCGTATTCAACCTGGACCAACTCAGCGGCCTGCTCGGCAGTGGCCTCGTCCATGGCCGCTACGGCCGCTACTGGCTCACCGAAGTAGCGCACCTTGTCTAGGGGGAGAAAGCTGAGGTCCTTCACCAGGTGGCCGTACCTGGTCTGGGGCATGTCCTTCCCGGTAATCACGGCCATGACACCCGGAAGTTGTTCTGCGGCGCTGGTATCAATCTTCAGAATGCGGGCATGAGGATAGGGGCTGTGCACCAGCTTGCCATACAGCATCCCGGCCATCCTGAGGTCCGCCACGTAGCGCAGACGCCCGGTCACCTTCTCCACTGCGTCCAGCTTGGGGATGCGCTTGCCGATGAGGTTGAAGGTTGTCATGGTTACCTCCGTGACGAAGAGGCTGGGGCTAGGGACAAGATGGCCTCGACCATCTTCTGGTAGCCGGTGCAACGGCAGAGGTTGCTTGCCAGCACCCGGCGGATCTCGTCCTCTGTAGGTGTCGGGTTTTCAGCCAAAAATCCTGTGACCAACATAATCATACCGGGGATACAATACCCACACTCCATGGCCCCATGTTCAATGAAGGCCCGCTGCACAGGATGGAGTTCACTGCCCTTGGCCAGTCCCTCAATGGTCACGATATGGCGGTCTTTCACTCGCACCACCAGTTGCAAGCAGGACCGTACCGCCCTTCCGTCCAGCAGGACGGTGCATGCGCCGCAGTAACCTGTCTCGCAGCCCCGGCGGGCCCCTGTCAGCCCCAGGTCATCACGCAGCACATCCAGCAGGAGACGAGGAGGTTCTACTTCCACGGTGAGCCGCCGGCCATTTACTTCAAGGGTTAGCGGGGTTTTCACAGCTTCTCCCGTCTGCTCGGCCCTGGGCGCTAGCGGGCGGTGGCCCTGCCCGCCGCCCTGCGGCCGACGCTCCTAGCACTTGCGGAGATTAGCGTAACTTCGTGCGAGGCTGCAGGGATGCACGACCGTCTTGGTCCACTCGAAGGGTGTCGGATGCTGGTTCCGGACGGCAGTGAATTGGTCGATTGCTTGGCAAACCTCCTGCGGACTGGTCGCGCTGAGGCGCGACAGGACCGCCCTGGTGAGGATGCTAAACCAGACCCCGATCTGGTTCAGCCACGAGGCGTGGGCCAGCGTGTAGTGGAGGTGGACCTTGGGGTGGCCCGCCAACCAGCGGTCGTGCTTGGGCTTGTGCGTGACAGAAGTTGTTCAGAATCACACGGAGCTCCGTGTTCGGGTACTGGGCGACGAGCCCGTTCATGAAGTCCAGGAACTCCCGGCGGCGCTTGCGGCGATAGTGACCCACGTGGACCAGCCTCTTGTGCACCTCCAAGGCGGCGAAGAGGGTAATCGTGCCATGTCGCTTGTACTCGTGGGTATGTCCCCGGAGCGCCTTGCCATTGGGGAGGCGCAGCCACCCCTGAGCCCGCTCCAGGGCGTGGATGGAGGACTTCTCATCAACGCTGATGACGACCGCATTCTGGGGAGGGTCCAAGTACAGCCCCACGACGTCTGCCGCCTTCTCGGCGAACTGGGGATCGGTGCTGACGCACCAGGTGCGACGGCGCTGCAACTGGATGCCGTGTCGCCGCGGGACCCTCCAGACCTGGTGCGTGGTGACATCTCCCAGCGCCTGGGCCAGGAGGGGACCATTCCACGTCGTGTATCCCTCTGGCGGCGGCTCGTCCAGCTTGGCGAGGATGCATCGCTCGGTGCTCTGGTCGCACCGGCGCCGGCGGCCCGGACGGGGGATGTCCCTCAGCTCCGCCAGACGGGTTCCTGCAAAGCGAGTGCGCCATTTGCTCACCGTGGCGGGGCGAACATGCAGCAGGACAGCGATCTCCCTCGTCCCCTTTCCCGCAGCGGCCTCCAGCACCATGCGGGGCCGCTGCACCTGTCGCTGCTCAGATGTTCCCTTGCGCACCCAAGACTCCAGCATCGTCTGCTCTTCATCCGTCAGGCTGATCGGCGTTGCAGGTCCAATCATGCCGACAGCATACGTCATATCAGCTATCTTAGCAAGCTAGTAGCTTGCTACCACGAGGCTCCCAAGGCCTTGCACGCATACAGGAGCGGCGTGGGCCTAGCCTTTCACCTCCATGGTCAGGATGCGCAGGAACCGCTCCATGAATGCGTTCCGCTCCTGCTCTATCGTGGCGACTCGCTCTGGCCGCTTGGCCAACTCTTCAATGAGATCACTGACTGAGATCCCCCTGGTGCTCAGCGCCTCCTCCAGCAGGGCCAGGCGGTCCTTGAGCACCCAGACTTCGGCACCCAGGGCCAGGATAAGGCCCAGGAGCTTGTCCTGGACTGGGTCCGGAAAAGCGTGAAACGGCTCTGGCATTACCCTCCTCTTTGTGGGCAGCACATCGCTGCCCGCTGTGAGACTGCTAGATATAGGGCGGCTTGTCGCCGCGCGTTACCCAGCGGTTGTGGGGCTTGAACTCCCCGGTGCGCATGAGGCCGTGGGAGCCCCAGTAGTGCGGGTCAGGGTAGTCCAGGGGGGCTTCCTCCGCGTTGACGAAACCTACTTTCCGAAGCAGACCAACGAAGTCCATGGACAGGAACGGCCCCATGAAGGGGTCTCCGTTACCATAGGTGTCGTACTCCGTAATGAACTGCTCCTCGGGAGGAAGGACGTGGTAGGGCGCATGCTCCAGGAACGTCAGGTGGCCGCCGGGCCGTAGCAGCCGGTACGCCTCCCGTATCGTCGCCTCCACCACCTCACGCGGCTGCTCGTGCGGGAGCAGGAAGCTTGTCACCAGGTCAAAGCTCTCGTCAGGGTAGTCGGTGTCTACAGCGTCGCGCTGGGCGAAGGTGATTTTGAGGCCCAACTCCTCCGCTGTGAGGTGAGCCCACTTCAGGGCATTGGCCGAGTAGTCAATGCCCACCACTTCTTCGGCATCAGGGTAGGCACGGCGGAAGGCGATGGTGCTGCCGCCCATGGCGCATCCCATGTCCAGGATGCGACGGTAGTTGCGCTTGGATGCCGACCGGGCGAAGGTCATGATAGGCCCCGGGTCAGCCTTGTGCCGCCACCCAAGCCGGTGCACGCCGACGCAGCGCTGGTACACGGCTCCCACCAGCTCATTGCCCCAGTAGCCTCCTGGATTAAGGTGGATATCAAACTCAGTGTACCAGCGGGGCCACTTGATATTAGGGTTAAGTTCCAGCTGCCCCAGCGGATTTGTCGGCATCCGCTCCGCCATGATTGCGAGAATTTTCTCACGGTGGGGTGCCAGGGAGTCCAGCCCTGCCCTCCAGAGCATCAGGTGGGAGTTGCGCTGGAGCCCGCAGGCAAACTGATATACGAGGTCATCTTTGATGAGGGCACCCGCCTCCTCCAGAGTGGTGGGACGGTAACCTCGCTCCTCCTCAAGACAAGTGACGTTGGCCTGATAGTTCTGCACAACGGCTTTCACGAGGCGGGAATAGTTATGGCGTTTCAGACCTTCCAAATAGTCCAGGTACGCAGCATCATGCTGAGTTGGTGGCGGTAGCTCTGGCATTCGTCTCCTTCTCAAAGCACCGGCCTGAGTCTACCTAAGGGGAGCGTAGCTGTCAATCCTCTTTCGCTAAGGGGTCATGTCAATATCTCTGCTGACTTTTGCACGGGGTGAGGGCAGTTCCACTGCATGCCCTTGCCGATACCGCGGAGGAGCCGGCGAGCACTGTCCTCGTTGGGAACACGCCCCTGCGGCAGGTGCGCCGCCGCAATTCCCGAGAGGCCCCCTCCAGGATGTTAGTGGTCCTGACCAGGGGAACCGGTAGCAGTGTAAGCAGTGATGCAGGTCCCGCTCAAGGCACCGGACCGGCCTCTCCTCTTCCACCTGCCACTTGGCCTTCCACTCCTTGAAGCATTTCAGGACCTTGTGGTGACTCTGAGCAGCAGAGAAATCCCTGTTGCAAGGGCGAATCTTACCCGGCTCACAGATACGGCTTCCTCGGCGGCCTTGTGGCAAGCCTCGTGGCTACCGGGGCGGCTCATTGTCGTGGGGGCGCTGAGGGAGGGGGTCAAGGTACTCGATGTGGATCACCATCCACCTCCGAAGCCCGTCTCCCTTTTCAAGGCGGGCGACGCATTCCGGGCAGTACCAACCCCGGAGCTCCCGCCCCACGTACTCAATGTCATAGGGCTTGCACCTCTTGTCCTTCCCACAGCGCTGGCACTGCGCCACCCTCATAACGTTCTGCCCTGTCGCCATGTGTCACCTCCTGGGGTACCCCACAGTTGGGCCTTGTATTGCCTCGTGGCTCTTGATTCTCCTTGGAACGGCCTTCAGTGGCGCTAGCCAGGTTCGAGGGTACTCCCCGCATCGCTGGCTGTTGCGCAGCTTCGTATGCCCTCCTGATGGACCCCACACTGGGCCTGACCTTGCGGCCGCTGGCAGACCTCACCGGTGGGTGGGCCTCTGCGATCTCCCGCCAGCTCCTGCCCTGGCTCCGCAGGCGCACCACCAGCTCGGCATCTACCTTGTCCACCACTGCGGGCCGTCCCACCGCCTTGCCCTGGGCCTTTGCCTTCTCCATGCCCAGCTTCACCGCCTTCCCCTTGCGGATGCTCTCCTGGCGGGCGAGCCAGGCAAACAGCGGTATCAGGAACCCGGCAAAGGGCCCGGTGGTGTCCAGGAAGGGCGCATTGTAGGAGTAGAACTGGACACGCCAGTCCTGGAGTGAGGCCATGACCCGGCTCACCGACCACTCGCCTTCACGGGAAAACCTATCCATTGACCAGGTCAGTAGCACATCGAACCGGCCCCTGCGGGCATCCTCCAGCATGGCCTGGAACTGCTC
>JACQUN010000014.1 GCA_016210285.1 Chloroflexota bacterium | reverse complement strand
GCGCTCGACCTCGTTATCGGCAAGGGGCCCGGAGCGCGCTCCGTCCGCCTGGCCATGCCGCGGTTCACTCTCATCGGGGCTACCACCCGCTACGCCATGCTGAGCCCGCCCCTGCGCGACCGCTTCGGCGCCGTCTACCGGCTCGACTTCTACGATCAGGACGCCATCGCCCAGATCGCGCGGCGGTCGGCCCGCATCCTGAGCGTGGAGCTGGACGAAGGCGGCACGGGCGAGATCGCGCGCCGGTCGCGGGGGACGCCGCGAGTGGCGAACCGGCTGCTGCGTCGCGTGCGCGACTACGCGCAGGTGATGGCCGACGGGGCGATCAGCGCCCAGGTGGCGCGCGAGGCGCTCGCCCGGCTGGAGATCGACGAGCTGGGGCTGGACCAGGTTGACCATCTCGTGCTGCGGGCCATCGTGGAGAAGTTCGAGGGCGGCCCCGTGGGGCTGGAGACCGTCGCTGCCTCCATCAGCGAGGAGCCAGATACGGTGATGGATGTCTATGAGCCATTCCTGCTCCAGCTTGGCTTCCTGGAGCGGACGCCGCGGGGGCGCGTCGCCACCCGGCTGGCCTACGAGCACCTGGGGGTGCCCTACCCGAAGGAGAGGCCCCAGGGCCCCCAGGGCACGCTGTTCTGAGGCCCAGGAGATTTCAGGTGAGCACCAGAGATCCCATTGACAAGGATAGTCTGACCCGCTCCCTCTGGGTAGGGCTTGGCCTGTCCGTGCTGCTGGCCATGGGTGCGGTCGCTCTCCTTCTGGGCGTGCGCTTCTCGGGGCTGTTTCGCTCCGGGTATGGCTCCGTGGCCCTGGCCGTATCCCTGGCTGTCCTCGCGCTGGCCTGGCTTGTGTTGCTCGTCGGGTTCGCCAGGCTCGTGGGCCGCTTCCGCCGGAGCGTTGCGGGTCCGCGGGCCGAAGGGAAGCAAGGCAGTCCCTCGGCAGAGGCCGGAAGCCTTGCATCCAGGGGGGGGGACAGGCCCTCTGGTGACGGTGCGCAATCACCCTGAGCAAAGGGGTTGGAGAAGGAGTGACAATGCTTTACGAGCTCCGTGCCTACGAGGCGATGCCAGGCAAGATGCCTGCCCTGCTGAACCGCTTCGCTACCATCACCATCAACCTCTGGAAGAAGCACGGCATCCGTCCCATGGGGTTCTGGACCGACGAGATAGGCACCAGCAACCTATTGACCTACATGCTCGTGTGGGAGAGCCTGGCCGAGAGGGAGAGGAAGTGGGCCGTCTTCGGGGTGGACCCGGAGTGGCAAAAGGCCAGGGCTGAGACAGAGAAGGACGGCGTGCTGGTGGCGCGTGTGGAGAACCGCATCCTCCGCCCCACCGCCTTCTCGCCCCTGCAGTAGCCGCTTGAGGTGGTTTGGCTCTGTTGACGTGCTAACCCGCCCTGAAGCGTGGGACGTACGAGAAGCCATCCCAAAATCCGTTGTGACACCGCCCCCTGAAGGGGGCGGCATGATGCCCCCGCCTTCAGGCGGGGGTGGAGAATCCATTTTGGCATGATTTTGAGAGATCGCGGCCTATGCCGTAGCCTGAAGGATGCGGTTTCCTTACAGGAGGAGAGCATGGAACCCCAGAGCAGGTTCATTGCTGCCAACAACCTCCGGGTCCACTACCTGGAGTATGGCCAGGCTGGCCCGCCCGTGGTCATGGTGCACGCCACAGGGTTCTGCGCGGCGACCTGGGGTCCCGTCGCGGAGGCGGTTGCCGCCGACCACCGGGTCATTGTCCCGGACCTGCGAGGCCACGGCGATACGGAAAAGGGGGTCTACGAGACCCTGACCTGGGGCCTCCTGGCCAGGGATATGGCGGCCTTCCTGGAGGCTCTGGACCTCCGGGGTGTCGCCATGGTGGGCCATTCCCGGGGGGGAAGCGTGTCCATCCTCTCTGTGGCCTTCTCCAAGGGGCGCATCGGGCGCATGGTGCTGCTGGAACCCTCCATCCTCATCCACCGGGACCGCAGCGGCCAGATCCAGGGAGCGAACCCCGCGGCGGAGCAGGCGCGGCAACGGCGTCCGGGCTTCCCCAGCCGGCAGGCAGCCTTCGACAACTATCATGGCCGCGGTGCTTTCAAGGGCTGGCAGGATGCTGTGCTCTGGGCCTACGTGAACCAGGGGTTCCGGGACCGGGAGGATGGCCAGGTGGAGCTGAAGTGCACGCCGGAGATGGAGGCGTCCTTCTATGGGGCGCCCATGGACGTGGACGTGTGGGACTGCGCCGCGAAGATGAGTTTCCCCGTGGCCGTCATTCGGGGCACCGCCAGCGACCGTTTCAGCTTTGAGACCGAGACCTTTCGCCGCTTTCTGAGCACCCTCCCGGGCCGGTGCCTGACGGAGGAGGTCCCTGGCCTCGGGCACTTCCTGCTTATGGAGAAGCCCGACGCCGTGGCAGCGCTTGTCGGAAAGTACCTGAAGGCGTCAGGGTGACACGGGCTTGACAGGCCTGTTATCGTGGAAGGCCAGGCGAAGGGTTCAGCCCCCTGGCTTCGCCACCGCCTGCAGCTCCTGAAGGTGCTCCCGCACGTGAGTGGCCATCAACTCCAACTGTTGTCCTGCACTTCGGCGGGTCCCGTCCGGCCGCACGCGGATTACTGTGTCCAGGCTGGCCAGGGTCCTGGCTGCCTTCCCTAGCTGCTGCTGCAAGCTGCGGAACTGGGCCACCAGCATCGGGATGTCCTTCCCCGCCTGGGCAGCCACGGCCTTGGCATTCATCTCATCGGGGGAGCTCTCCAGCATGCGGGGCTGGCCCCCCTTCGCCACGGACTCTATCCCCTCCAGCGTAAGCTGGTGCCAGAAGAGGAAGTGGGACAGCACCTCTCTGGGCCCCCACTCGCCTACCCTGGCCCTGGCGGTTCGCCCCGGGCCCTCAAACCATACGCAGGCCTCTTGCACCGCCGTGTCCAGGTCCCGGACAAGGGCCTCCCCGTCGCTCAGGGTGGGCATGACATCCCTCCGCACGCTTTCCTAGTGTCCTGAGTCAGAAGAAACATGTATATTCCCAGCCGCCCTTCGACAAGCTCAGGGCGAGCGGATTAGGGTTCTCCGTTCGTGGTGAGCTTGTCGAACCATGAACGGGGCTGCCCAACAGTCGCTGCATTTATT
>JACQUN010000071.1 GCA_016210285.1 Chloroflexota bacterium | reverse complement strand
TGGACGTCGGCGGGGGCCTGGAACCTCCCCCTGTACAAGATGGTCGCCGACCCCTTCATCACGGCTGGCCTGGTCATCTCTGAAAGCCTCCACAGGGGATTTGCCTTTGAGGTCCAGGACGTGCGGTCTCACAAGAAGATCACCCTCAACACCCCAGAAGAGGTCTATGACCTGCTGATGTTCTTGGGGGCGCCCTCCCGGTACGCCGTCAAGCGCGTCTTTGCCCGCGGCACCGGGGAGATTGCCGCCGTCACCTCCACGGAGCGCCTGTCCGAGATAGCAGGCCGCTACGTGGGGAAGGACGACCCGGTGATGGTTATCCGCTGCCAGGGCAGCTTCCCTGCCGTGGGTGAGGTGCTGGAGCCCTTCACTCACCCCTTCCTCGTGGAGGGGTGGATGCGCGGCTCCCACCACGGCCCGCTGATGCCCGTGGCCTTCAAGGACGCCAACCCCTCCCGCTTTGATGGCCCGCCCCGGCTCATCGCCGCGGGCTTCCAGCTTGCCAACGGGCACCTGGTGGGGCCCCGGGACCTCTTCGACGATCCCGCCTTCGACGAGACCCGCCGCACGGCCAACAAGGTGGCCGACTACCTGCGCCGCCACGGCCCCTTCGAGCCCCATCGCCTGCCCCTGGAGGAGATGGAGTACACCACCATGGCGGGCATCATGAAGAAGCTGGGGGATCGCTGGGTGCCCTTCTAGGGCCCCAGGTCTTGCCTACTCCATGATGACCAGGGGGGTGAAGACGAAGCAGCCCAGGCTCCTGCTGGCAACAGGGAATCCTGGCAAGGCGCGGGAGCTGCGGGACCTTCTGCAGGGCATCCCCTTTGAGCTCGTGACCCTGGCAGACGTAGGCATCCATGATGAGGTGGAGGAACAGGGCGCTACCTTCGAAGAGAACGCCGTTGCCAAGGCAAAGACCTACGCACGCCTGAGCGGCCTGTGTGCCCTGGCCGATGACTCGGGGTTGGAGGTGGACGCCCTGGGTGGCGCGCCGGGCCCCCGCTCCCGGCGGTACGCAGGGGAAGGCGCGTCAGATACCGACAGGGTGCAGTTGCTGCTGAAACAGTTGGGGGCCGTCCCTCTGGAACGACGCACCGCCAACTTCCGCTCGGTCATCGCCATCGCCTCCCCGGACGGACGCGTCTATACTGTCCAGGGCTCGTGCAAGGGGAGGATCACCTTTGAGCCGCGGGGGAGCGGGGGATTCGGCTATGACCCCATCTTCTACATACCGGAGCTAGGCAAGACTATGGCCGGACTCACCTTGGAGGAGAAGAACCGCATCAGCCACCGGGGCGCTGCCGCTCGTGCGGCCGTGCCGTTGCTCAAGGCTCTGGAAAAGGAGCTTTCTCGTGGTTAGGATGCAACCCGTTCCGGAGCACCTGCGGGTCAAGGATGTCCTGGGCAGACCGCTAAGCGACCTGCGGGTTTCCGTGACGGACCGGTGCAACTTTCGCTGCCCCTTCTGCATGCCCGCGGAGCTGTATGGCTTTCGCTACCACTTCCTGCCGAGAGCAGAGGTTCTGAGCTTTGAAGAGATCACCCGCCTGACGCGCATCTTTGTGCAGATGGGCGTCACCAAGGTGAGGCTGACCGGGGGCGAGCCGCTCCTGAGGAGTGATGTAGAGAAGCTGGTGGCCCAGCTCGCTGCTGTCCCGGGGGTGGAAGACCTGGCCCTTACCACCAACGGCTACCTGCTGGCGCAGAAGGCCCAAGTTCTCAGGGATGCAGGGCTGCAACGCATCACCGTGAGCCTGCACACCCTGGACGACGATATCTTCGGGAGGATGAACGGGCGAGGCTTCACGACCCAGCGCGTGCTGGATGGGATTCGGAAGGCGGCAGAGGTGGGGCTAGCCCCCGTCAAGATCAATGTAGTCGTCCAGAAGGGGGTCAACGACGACACCCTTGTGGAGCTGGCGCGTTTCTGCAAAGACGCCGGCTACACCGTGCGGTTCATCGAGTACATGGACGTGGGGAACCTGAACGGGTGGCGCATGGACGAAGTGGTCTCCGCCGACGAGATCGTCCAGCGGCTTGCGGCGGAGCTGCCCATCGAACCCGTGGAGCGGGGCTACGGTGACGTCGCCCTGCGCTATCGCTACAAGGATGGGAAGGGGGAGCTGGGGGTCATCGCCTCCGTCACCAGGCCCTTCTGCGGGGACTGCGACCGGGTCCGGCTCTCCGCCGACGGCAAGGTCTACACCTGCCTCTTCGCCGATCAGGGGCACGACCTGAAAGGCCCCTTGCGCGCCGGCGCCAGCGATGACGAGATCAAGGCGATTATCACCAGCATCTGGAGCCGCAGGACAGACCGCTACTCTGAGGAGCGGGCCTTCCACACCACCAGGGCGCGCAAGGAAGAGATGTTCCGTTTGGGGGGATAATGTCTTCCCCTATGCCCACCTATACCATCTACACCGACGGCGCCTACGACTGGGGCACCGACATTGGCGGGTGGGCCGCTCTCATCATTCACGATGGGCAGCGCACCCGCCGTTCGGGGCACCAGCGCGGGACGACCAACAACCGCATGGAGCTCCTGGCTGCGATCAAGGCCCTGGAGGAGATGCCTGCAGGCTCAGAGGTCGCCCTCTGGAGCGACAGCGAGTACCTGATCAAGGACATGCAGAGCCGCCAGCCAGGCGCCAGGCCCCGACGCCGCAACAAGAACCTGGATATGTGGCGCCGCCTGGACGAGCTGGCAAGCCAGCGCAAGGTGCGGTGGGAGTGGGTAGAGGGTCACACCGGACACCCGGACAACGAGGAGGCCAACACCCTGGCGGAGTGGGAGGCCGGCCTGCGGAAGGAAGCGCCACCCGCTGCCGCCGCCATCGTCGCAGAGCATCCTCCCGCCCCTGCTGAGGCGCGCCCCCAGGAACCCGTCTCGGGCGCTAGCGGCGCTCGCTCCCTCCCAGATGCCACGGCGACGGCCCTCACCCACCTGGACGCCCAGGGCCGCGCTCGTATGGTGGACGTGGGCTGGAAGGAGGAGACCGCTCGCGAGGCGGTGGCCAGGGGCTCGGTGCGGATGCGAGCGGAGACCCTGGCCCTTATTCGGCAAGGCGGCGTGGAGAAGGGCGATGTCCTGGCGGCGGCCCGCATCGCCGGCGCGATGGGGGCCAAGCAGACGCCCCACCTCATCCCCCTCTGTCACCCCATCCCCCTCTCCCAGGTCAGCGTGGAGCTCCAGCTCGACGAGGCCGAGAGCACGATCCACATCACCGCAACGGCCCGGGCCGTGGCCCGCACCGGCGTAGAGATGGAGGCCATGATGGCCGTGGCCATCGCCGCCCTGACCATCTACGATATGTGCAAGAGCGTGGACCGGGCCATGCGCATTGAGGGCATCCGCCTGACCGAAAAGCGGGGCGGCAAGAGCGGGGAGATCATCCTGGAGTAATCCTGCCTCCCGGCTCCTCCGGCGCATCCGTTGCTACGGCCTGGCCTGGCGTTCCAGGAGAAGCCTGGCCAGGGAAGCGATGGCGCAGTGGGCGTAGGCGACGTAGGCGCTGGGGGCAAGTTGCAGCGGTTTGAACTCCTCCACCTGGTCAACCCCGCCGATATCCGGCGGCCCGGGGATAAGGCGGATGTTCAGCTCGTAGAGCTCTCCATCAGGGCAGACCACCACACACCCAAGCTCCGGGTCCCTGGGGCCCTGCGGCTCCACCTCCACCGCCTGTATGGTGGGCATCCCCAGGAAAGCGGGGAAGGGGTCCAGTGCACTTGCCAGCTCATGGAGGACCTGGGCGAGCTGCTCCGCAGTGCGCTGCACCAGGGCATCGGCGTAGGCCAGCTTGGCCAGGGGGTCGAGTGGCCGTGCATCCATCATATGGGTATCACTATAAAGAGAGGTGGGCCTCTGCTGCAAGCCCTTGTCGCTTGAGAGGGAGGGAACTATACTGAGAATGCCGTACAGGCCGGGCATCGCCAGCACTCCCCGATAGCTCAGCGGTAGAGCGGCCGGCTGTTAACCGGCGGGTCGCAGGTTCGAATCCTGCTCGGGGAGCCAGTTCCTCCATTACCCGAACTTCCCCCGTTCTGTAAACGCTGGAGACTCACGCCTGGGGAGACTCACGCCTGGCAGTTGGTGCAGACTCACGTCCACCCTGTACAAACGGCCACGCCGACCACGAGAGCGCGACTTGCACTCGGGCTCGCAATCTGGTGAAATGGGAACGCAGGCTTTCCCAACTAGCGGACTCCTTCCCCTCCCCAGCGTTCGGGTGACGGACGTCTCGTGCAAGGGCAGGTGAGCCACATGCCGGAAGAGATGTGCAGCTCCAAAGCTAGATTCAAAATGTACATGAAGAGCGAGCTTGAGGCTGCCGCTGTTTACAGCGTCCTGGCGGGCAGAGAGAGAGACGAGAGCAGGGCAAAGGTGTTCAGGGATCTGGCGGCTGTGGAGACGCTGCATGCGGGGCACTGGGCAACGAAGCTGGGGCTAGAGTCTGCGGCACTGAAGCCCGAGCTCACCCCAAGAGCTCGCCTGGTGACGTTGCTGGCGAGATGCCTGGGCACCAGGGCTGTGTTGCCATTGATTCTCAGGCGAGAGTTTGCCGAGATCAGGACCTACATCAAGGAGCCTCACGCCGACGCGCTCATTGGAGACGAGCGGCGCCACGCCATTGTGGTGCACGGCCTGGTGGCTGGGGGAGGCGTGATAGATCTGCTCCAGTCGGAGGGCCGCCATCGCGTTGGGAGCGCCAGCAACATCAGGGCAGCGGTATTGGGCTTCAACGACGTCCTGGTCTCCCTTTTTGCCCTGATTACAGGGGTTGCGGGTGGCACGTCGGACCCCCGAATCATTGTCCTGGCGGGTGTCGCAGGGCTCCTGGCAGGGGCCTTCTCCATGGCGGCGGGGGAGTACCTTTCGGTACGGGTCCAGCGCGATGTCTATGAGCGAGAGGTGGACATAGAGCGAGCGGAGATCGAGGCGTCGCCGGAGAAGGAGAAGGAAGAGCTGATCCTCATCTACAAGTCAAAGGGGCTGACCGACGATGAGGCGCAAGTTGTATCCAAGCGGATTCTGGCCAACCGGGAGATCGCCCTGGATACGATGGCAAGGGAGGAGCTTGGCTTGGACCCCTCTCAGATGGGCTCACCCTGGGGCGTGGCCCTGAGCTCGCTCACCGCCTTCTGCCTGGGGGCTGTGATCCCATTATCCCCTCACTTGCTTACCTCCGGTAGGCTTGCGCTCGCGTCGAGTGTCGCTGCAAGTGCCGTAGCACTGGTGGCGGTAGGGACCACGCTGAGCCTGCTCTCAGGCAAGAACCCCGTCTGGGGCGGCATACGTATGCTTCTGATAGGAACTGCATCCGCCGCCGTTACCTTCAGCATTGGGAGACTGCTCGGCGTCTCCATAGCCGGGTGAGTCAAGAGCAGCGCATCCAGGGCAGCCCCGTTTCCCGGATGCAAAGCAGGGGTGGCGTGGCCCTTCCCGGCTCGATGAGATGCCTCTTGACAGCACCAGTGCACAAAGCTATCGTCACGTAGCGAGCGCCAAGAAGAGGCACAACTACAGGCCGCTCTTTGATGGCGCCGAGAAGGAGCAACATGGCTACAGCTTTTCCCCACCTGTTGTCGCCAATTCGCATCGGGAATATCACCTTACGCAATAGGCTCGCCATGGCGGCCATGGGGACGGCTCTGGGCGAGGGGTTCCATCCCACTCCCCGGTCTGCCGAGTTCTATGCAGCCCGGTCCCGCGGCGGCATCGGGCTTATCATCACTCACGCGTTTGCAGTCCACCCCACCACTGGGCACTTCCTGGCGGGCGGTGACGGCTGGGAGGAAGAGTACATCCCTAACTACCGCTTGATCCCAGATGCCGTCCATCCCCACGGTGCAAAGGTCATCGCACAACTTATCCATTCCGGCAGGTCATGGGCAGCGTCTGCTGTCGTATCCCTCACTCCTCCGAACGTATCCCCCACCGGCGACAAATCCCATGCCATGACCAAACGGGAGATTCAGGAGATTTACCAGGGGTTTGCCCGCACGGCGCTCAACATGAAGCGGGCTGGTTTTGACGGGGTGGAGGTCCACGGGGCGCATGGCTTCCTGCCGCAGAAGTTTCTCTCTCCCCTGACCAACTTCCGAACTGACGAGTATGGGGGGAGCCTGAGTAACAGAGCGCGCTTCGCCCTGGAGCTGTGCTATGCGATACGCCAGGCCGTCGGGCGAGACTTTGTCGTGGGGATCCGTATCAGCGCCGACGAGCTGGCCCCGGGCGGCATGACCCTGGCTGAAATGGCCTCGGTAGCACGCTGGCTGGAGGAGAGTGGTGACCTGGACTTCATTGACGTCAGCCAAAGCAGCACCGGCACGACTTTCTCCATGCAGCAGGCAGATATGAGCTGGGCCAAAGCCCCCTTTATCCACCTGGCCGAGGGGATCAAAAAGGCAACGAAAGGAATCCCTATTCTGGGAGGGACCCGCATCACCGACCCGATGCTTGCTGAGGAGATCATCGCCGCTGGCAAGGCAGATATGGTGCACATGACCCGGGGACATCTTGCTGACCCGGAGATCGCGCTCAAGGTCATGCAAGGAAGGCCGGAAGATATCCGCCCTTGCATTGGCTGCAACCAGGGCTGTGCCGGATACGTTCACGGAGGCCTGCCTGTGAGATGCCTGGTGAACCCGGAGACCGGCCGAGAGCTGGAGTTCGGTCCCCTTCAACCTGCCCCCCGCAAGAGGTCTGTGGTCGTCATCGGCGGAGGGCCGGCGGGGATGGAGGCGGCCCGCGTGGCGGCCCTGCGGGGTCACCTCGTCGCCCTCTTCGAGCGCCGGGACCGCCTTGGAGGCCAGATCAGCACCCTGGTGAAGGCCCCCCTCCGCCAGGAGTTTGGCAACTTCGTGGCGTGGCAGGAGTCTCAGCTCAAGAAGCTTGGTGTCATCGTCAAGCTGAACACCGAGGCAACCCCCGAGCTGCTGCGAGAGGAGGAGGCGGAGGTGGCTATCGTAGCCACCGGCTCGGTGCCGGACCTGCCCACTTTCCCCGCGATGGCACGGCCGGGCAGCCCGAGGTTGGTCAGCGCCGAGGACGTGCTAGAAGGAAGGGTTCAGGTTGGCAAGCGAGCGGTCTTGCTAGATGGTGATGGGAACCAGAAGGCAGCGAGCACGGCCCTTTTCCTGGCAGAGCATGGTGCCAAGGTTGATCTCGTTACAAGAGCGGGCATCCTTTTCGCCGACATCCCCCGCATGAGCCGCCCACCCGCACTGCAGCGTCTCAAGGACCGCCATGTAGCCTTCCATAGGGACAGTTGGATCAAGGAAGTGCGAGGGAACATAGTGGTTCTGGCAGATATCTCCTCCCTCAATCAGGACGAAGAACTCATCGAGGGGGTAGACCTGATTGTAGCGGTGCTGCCTAACGCGCCCTCTTCCCAGCTCTACGAGATCCTGAAGGGAGAGGGACGCATCCCTCAAGTGGTGGCCGTGGGCGATTGCGCTTCACCAAAGACAGCCGTCGAAGCGGTGCGGGAGGGCTACATGGCTGCCCGGGCGATATGAGGCCAAGGGGAGCAGCCATGCTGTGCGGCCAGGGTACAGCGTCGGCGTGCCCTGACGAGTGAAGGAGCCGCACCGGAAAGCGGAGGGGCACGCTCACCCCAGGACCTGGACCTGGAAGGAGAGCAAACCGATCAGACTCGAACCGCCGTCTCAGCGAGGTAGGGCAAAGGTCATCGAGTGAGTTGTTATCTTGTGTCCAGAATGGTGGAGATGGGGGGATTCGAACCCCCGACCCCCTGCATGCCATGCAGGTGCTCTCCCGACTGAGCCACATCCCCACGCGAGGTCGGATGCGCCGAGAAGGCGCATCTCCGCTGACCTGTACTATAGCAAAACCACGGCATCCCCGCAAGACGGCCCGGTGGCACACCCTCTGCGCGCACAGCTTGCCAGGGACGAGGGGGGGCTTTTGCCCTAGACTCCTGAGATGTTAATTCGTTGAATAAATTCAGCGACTGTTGGGCAGCCCCGTTCATGGTTCGACAAGCTCACCACGAACGG